>CAJWZY010000122.1 GCA_913050545.1 uncultured bacterium
CAATTACCGGGCTCTGCTGGATTCAAAAGATGTGGACGCGGTGGTTATCGCCACCCCTGTTCACCTCCACCTGCCTCATACTCTCTCGGCGCTTGCCGCCGGAAAGCATGTCTATTGTGAGAAGCCGCTTGGCCTGACGGTTGAAGAATGCCGCCAGCTGCGCGATGCCTGCGTGGAGGCTGAGGGGAGAGGGCAGCTCTACCAGTGTGGCCTGCAGCGGCGCTACAATCCGCGCTACCGCGACAGCGTGCGGTACCTGCAGAATCGCGAGGGGGGAGAGATCCTCTTTATCCGGGCTCAATGGCACGGCGTCGCATCTGCCAGGAAAAACAAGCCCTGGATTTTCCGCAGCGAAAAATCGGGTGGACTGGTGCTGGAGCAGGGAACCCACCAGTTTGACGTATTCAACTGGATCCTCGATTCGACGCCGCTGTCAGCCGTCGCGCTCGGCGGAACGAACAATTCAGCCGCTGCCGCGCCGCGCCAGAACACCCTGGACCATTACGGGGCGGTTCTTGAATATCCCGGTGGAGCCAAGGTTCAGCTCAGCCACCTGAGCTACTCGATTCCGGAGCGGCGCTTTTCAGGCAGCAGTGAGCTGGTTTTCTGTGAGCGTGCCGGAGTGGATGTCGCCAATGCGATGGCCTGGGACAGTTGTGGCAAGAGTATCGAATTGTGCAGGACGGGTGGGAAGGAAACGCACCTGGCGATGGAGTCATTCCTCGACAGCCTCCTGGAGGGCAGGAGGCCCGAGGCTGACATCGAGGTCGCCTACCGAGCGACGCTTGCTTCCCTGCTCTGCAGCAGGGCCATCGAGAGTGGGACGAAGGTGTCCTGGGATGAACTGGAATCTTCCTGAGCGTGCCCCGGGGTAAGTCATGAGGATCACCAGGGTCTATACCGGCGGTGGAGACGAGGGCGACACCGACCTGGGTGGTGGCCAGAGAGTGTCCAAGGACTCCCTGCGAATCGAGGCCTGTGGTTGTGTCGATGAGCTGAGTTCTCTCATTGGCCTGGCGATTGCGCGGGGGCTCGTTGCTGCGAGCGCGGAGTGCTTGTGCGGGATACAGAATGACCTCTTTGACCTGGGGGCGGATCTTGCCGTCCTGGAGGAAGACAAGCCGGCCACCGGGGCCTGCAGGATTGAGCAGGAGCAGGTTGCTGCGCTCGAGCCCAGGCTGGATGCTCTTGGTGAAGAGCTGGGCCCCCTCGAGGAGTTTATCCTGCCTGGTGGATCGGTCAGTGGGGCGACCCTGCATCTCGCTCGCACGGTCTGCCGCAGGGCAGAGCGAGTGGTCGTCGCCCTGTCAGGGCAGGAGGCCATCGGCACACAGGTAATTCCCTACCTCAACAGGCTCTCGGATCTTCTCTTTCAGCTTGCCCGCTTTCAGAATAAGGCGGATGGGCAACAGGAAACCTGCTGGAAGAAGAAGGACCCGGGCAAGGATCAGTAACGCGCTGACTCGCCTCCCTCTCCGATTCCCGCCTCCCGGAGAGAGTTTTTCGCTCCCTGGAGCATCAGGGCCACATCGCTACCCAGCGCCAGGAAGGTCCAGCCTTCATCGATCCTGCGTCGCAGCTGTTCGGGAAGAAGCGTGTGCAGGCCGGGGGCTACACCGTGCTTGAGGGCTGTCTCCCGCAGGTGGTTCATCGCGTCGATGAATTCCTGGTCATCTGACTCCATGCCGGGTGTTTTTCCCATCGACTGCAGCAGGTCGTTGGGGCCCACGAAGATGGCATCCACACCCGGTACCGCGCAGATCTCCTCGGCGTTTTCGACCGCCTCGATGTGCTCGGTCTGCACGGCGACGAAGATCTCGTTGCTGGCCTCGGCGTAGTACTCGGGGGCGGGGACACCGAAGTTGAGGCAGTGCAGACTTCCCCCTACACTGCGGTTCCCTTCCGGGTGGTATTTCGTAGCCGCCACCGCCGCCCGCGCTTCCTCGGCGGTATTCACCATCGGCACGACGATTCCGAAGGCTCCGTTGTCGAGGCAGCGCTTGATGTTTTCATGTGAATTGGAGGGCACCCTGGCCAGCGGGACGATTCCGGCCTCGGCGATGACGCCGAACATCTGGGCTGCCGTCTCCCAGTTGACCGGGCTGTGCTCGATATCGACGGTCAGCCATTTGAAACCGGCCCGGGCAAGGAACCGCGCAGCGAACGGACTACAGAGGTTGAGCCAGCTGCCGACCTGGACCTCGCCGGCGGCCAGTGCTGTCTTGAGAGGATTGTTCATTTCTATTACTCCTGGAACACGGCGTAGAGCCGGGTAAGCTTCCCGGTGGTTGGGCAGTATGCCAGTCCGCAGCGTGAATCTCCAGCCGTCTTCGGGAAGTCCGCTCCCGGCAGGCCGGCGGGATTCTTCATGGTCTATTCCCCCGGATTCTGGTACCAGTATCTTATTGAAGCTGAAAAACGGTGGAGCAATCAGCAGGTGGGAGCTTTCCTGCCAGGCGTTGAGTGGAAGTGTTGGTGGAGAAGAGATGGTCAAGAGGAAGAGGAGTCACTTTGTGACCCAGGGGGAGGCGAGGGTGGAGAGGTATCCCTGGGGTCCGCATGACTGGCTGTGCCGGCCGGACCTGGTGGACTGTGATGATATACGGCTGGTCCGTGTCGAGGTTCCGCGCTCGGAGGGAATCCCATTCCACCTGCACCCCGGGATGCAGGAGGTGGTCTATATCCTGCAGGGCAAGGCCGAGCAGTGGGTTGGCGAAGAGGTTCGCCTCCTGAAGGCGGGGGAGATGGCCCACATTCCCGCTGGTAAGGTTCATGCGACCTTCAATGCCGGACGCGGGGTCTTGAAGTTGCTCAGTGTGAACACCACGGCTGAAGCTGATGGCCCGGCCCTGGTCGATGTCAGCGGCGAGGAACCCTGGTGCTCTATCCGTTCCCTGGGCACCGCGAGGTTGCCCGAAAAACTACGGGTTATCGAGGAGGCGAGGGGGAAACCAGCAGCCGATGACGGCAAGTTTCGACGTACCCTCGAGAGCGGACGTTCGGCAGCCAGGAAAGCCTCGCCTGGTCAGGGCAAGGATCGATGCTGAAATAACCGCAGGGTTTTCCCGGCTCAGAGATCTTCCTGCTCGCAGAAGGGGAGCCCGGCAAGCTCGACGTTGAGGTCGAAGAGCAGGTCGAAGGCCGCTGTCTCCAGCTGGATGATGAGGTCTTCGATGAAGAGGTCCTGGAAGCCGGCAAGCAGGCTGCAGATGAATCCGCCGCTCGCGGTGAGGTCGATCACGACGCTGTCGCGGTCAAGCTCGATTGGCAGGATCTTGGTCAGGATCAGGTTGTCGTCATCATCCCACCCGGTGGTGAAGGGGACAATCATGTCTCCGGAGAAGTCGATATCCACCTGGCAGTTGCTGGGGGCTCCGAAGCCTGAGTCCACCCGGATTGTGAGGCTCTGGACATTGCCCTCCATGTGGCCAATCAGTCGTTCGTTTTCCATGTCGAGGACCGCGGTAATTTCCGTGACGGACACCGGGCAGCCCGGCACGCCCTCGCACTCTGCCGCTTCATCGGCGGGGCAGACAACCGCGGTCATGGTATCGGTAACCTCGATCACTGCCGCATCGGGTTCGATGCAGATGGTCGGCGGGACTTCCCGGCGGATCATCTCGGCAAGAAATTCCTGGTCGATACAGACAGGGACCTTGACGACTCCGCAGGGGTCCGCGGAACAGCCCTCGGCGGGTGTCAGGCAATCGAGTCCATCTTCGTCTGTTTCATCGCAGCCGCATTCCCCAAAGGGGGCGGGGGGAGCATTGCCCCCGGAGAAAAGATAAGCCAGCATGTAGATTGCATCGGAGATGTCGGCCTCACCGCTGTCGTTCCCGTCATGTGCATCTGCGCAACCGGGATCTTCGTTTCCCAGGAAGAGGATCCCCAGGAGGGTGACCGGGTCAGAGATGTCGACCTGCCCATCGAGGTTTGAATCGCCTCGAACAAACTGGGTGGCGCGAGCCTGCCTGGCGTAAAGAAGAGAGACGAGAAGAACGAGAAGCATCTTATATTTCATTTTGAATCTCCAGCCCTTTCGCTGAAAGCCGAAGCAGGCGGCGTTTGCAGCCTGCGGAAGCTGCGTTTTTTTCTTCTGGTACGATCTGATACCAATCGGACCCAACCACCTAATTGTCCAATCTCCACCGGGCCAATGCAATCTTCAATTGCTCAGGAGCTCTGTGGTTTGCCCAGGAGCCTGGCTCCATCTCCGATTTTCGTCAGAAAGGTCCGGGCAGGGGCAGCGAGGCGGTTGCTGCAGGCTTCTGCCAGCCGTTGCTGGAATTCCACTGCCGCGTTCTGTTCGACCAGGTTGACGGTCGCTCCGCCAAATCCTCCACCCGAGAGCTTTCCGCCGATGAAGCCGGGAAGTCCGGTTGCGGATTCGATAAGGAAATCCAGCTCGTCACACGAATTCCCGAAAAGGTCACGGCTTGAGGAATGGGACTGGAGCATCAGCTCTCCGAGCCTTCCAGGATCTCCCCGGCGCAGGGCCTCGACTCCCTCCAGCACCCGGCTGTTCTCCCGGATCACATGTTCAGCGCGCCTGCGGTCTTCCTCATCGATCTGTTCGCGGCAGCCAAGGAATTCCTCGAGGCTCACCTGCCGGAGGCTGGAGATTTCTCTGCCGAGGAGCTCGCCGATTTTCTGCGTGGCACGCCGACAATGGGATCTCAGTGCCGCGTATTTCCCATCGACAAGCTCGTGCTGGACCCCGGAGTCGGCGATCACCACCGCGACCTCCGAACCCGGCAGCGCGATCCGGTCCTAGTCGAGGGTGTCGCAGTCAAGGAAGAGAACATGATCGCGAAGTCCGAAAAGGGATGAGAACTGGTCAAGGATACCGCAGGGCACCCCGACAAAATCATTCTCCGCCCGCTGGCAGAGCTGTGCCTGTTCCAGGAGGGTTGTGGGCCTTCCGCCAAGCATGCCGTAGGCGGCCTCTGCGGTGGCGAGTTCGAGTGCGGCTGATGAGGACACTCCCGCACCCACCGGCAGGGAGCTCTCTATGGCGAGGTTGATCGATGGAAGCCGGCTGCCGGACTTCCTGATCTCACGAAGTACTCCGAGGGGATAATTGATCCAGGAGTCACCTGCAGGGCGGATCTCTTCAAGTCCGGCCTCGACGCGCTCGTTGAGGCCCGAGCTCCAGGCAGAGAGCCGCCTGGGGCTGGTATCTTCCTGTCCGGCGGCGATGACGACCGAGAGATCGAGGGCAATGGAGAGGATATAGCCGTTGTTGTAATCGGTGTGGTTTCCCAGGATCTCAAGACGTCCAGGAGCCTGCGACAGGACCTCGGGCGAAGAATCAAAATTCTCCCGGTAGTTCTCGACGGCGCGCTCTGCAAGCTCTTCACCACTGCGGAGGGGGTCGGACAGCATCTCGGTTTTCCTGGTTGGGCCTGGAGGTTCTTTCGGCGGGCACTTCCACCGGTCTATCCCCTGATTGTGCTGTGAGTGGCGGTGCCGGTCAATGCAGATGAAAGGGACTTGCCTGCGCCGCCGGGAGCGTGGCACCATTCCCCGCGTTCAATCTCAGGACGGTACCAGGCCAATGAGCGAAAAAAAAACACCCCGGGATCCGGCTGCCGGCCGCCATCATGTCGAGGTGGTAGCCGGCGCAATTGCCAGGGATGGGACCTACCTCCTCTGCCGGCGGCCCGGCGGCAGCAACATGGAGGGGCACTGGGAGTTCCCCGGTGGCAAGGTGAAGGAGGGCGAAACCCAGGAGGAGGCCCTGCGTCGGGAGCTGGAGGAGGAGCTTGGAATAGAGGTCCTGGTTGCAGGTCATCTTTCGACGGTTGAGTACAGCTATCCCCATCTCGATATCACCCTGCACCTTTTCAGCTGTCCTTCTTTTGAGGGAGAGCCCCGCAAGCTCTACCACAGCGCTATAGCCTGGGTTCGTGGCGCTGAGATAGATCGAGACTCCCTCGTCCCTTCCAATCTCCCCTTTCTGGACATTCTTCCCTAGTCTGGTGAAGATACTGCTGCCGGCCAGCTTCAATCGTCTCGAGCCGGGGGCGCAGGACCTGCGCCTTTATATTCCCGCCCGTTTCTTCGGGCTTTTTTACGGAGTTGCGGATGAGCATTGCTTTTGATCCTGAATCCTGCCGCCGACAGTTTCCCGCCCTGCAGCGCGAGGTTGATGGGAACCCGGTGGTTTATTTTGACGGCCCTGCAGGCAGCCAGGTCCCTGCTGCCGTGATCGATGCTGTGAGCCGCTACCTCGGCAATACCAATGCCAACCACGGGGGCAATTTTCTCACCAGCGTCGAAAGTGATGCAATCCTGGCCGAGGCTCACCGGGCAGGCGCTGACTTCGTCGGGTCGGATGATCCCGCCCTGGTTGCCTTCGGAGCCAATATGACGACCCTCACCTTTGCCTTGAGCCGCGCGCTGGCGGCAACGTGGCAGGCGGGTGACGAGGTGGTCGTCACCCGCTCAGCCCATGATGCGAATTTCACTCCCTGGGTAAGGGCCGCCGCCGATGCCGGGGCGCTGGTGAAGGTTGTTGATATTGTGCCCGGGGACGGAACCCTGGACCTGGATGACCTGGCCGCGAAACTCTCCGGAAGGACCCGCCTGGTGGCGGTTGCCTGTGCCTCGAATTTCAGCGGGACCATCCATCCGGTGGAAAAAATAACGGCCCTGGCCCACGAGGCCGGG
>CAJWZY010000123.1 GCA_913050545.1 uncultured bacterium
GGTGCTGCGGCTGGTGCAGGCTCAGGTGCTGCGGCTGGTGCAGGCTCAGGTGCCGCGGCCGGTGCAGCCTCAGGCGCTGCTGCTGGAACCTCCCCTTCTGCAACTTTCTGGATCATTTTCTTCATCAGGCGCCCGACCTTGAACTTAACGGTCGTCTTCGCTGGAACCTCTACACGCTCCCCAGTCCTGGGGTTACGGGCCACTCGCTTGGCTTTCTCTTTCGGCTCGAAAACACCGAAGTCCCGAAATTCCAGACGGTTACCTTTTGCCAGCTCCTCAATGATCTCGTTGAGAAAGCCCTGTATCACTTCCTTAGCCTGGATCTGCTGAGCATTGGTTTTCTCAGCAATCCTCTGCACCAGTTCACGCTTTGTAACCGTTTGCATTGAAGCCTCCTAAGAGTCCGCCATAATCCCAGAGCAGATCACAAGTCGCCCAAACAACTTTTCCAAGATTCTCGGAACTCCACCAGGAGCTTCGAAGTTCAAAAGGGTGCGATCCACTCAAATGATCACGGCGAAGTGCCGTATTTTCTTATCAGGGGATTAGTTATGTCTGCGTCAGCATATATTAAATCAATATTCGCTGACAAGTCAGAAATCACATTTTCCCGTCGTAAACATCCATCTTTAAAGGAGTTCCCGAACCAGGCAGGAAAACTTCTTTTACGGCTCCCCCTCAAGTTACCGCACACCAGGAGACGATAAAGCACTTAAGGAATAAAGGGGGTTGGGCAGGACATTCTGTATTCAGCCTTGAGCCGGGGTTAACAGAACCCTGACTTGAAGACTTCTGCTGCCCGATCAAGTCACTCGGAACTGAAATAATCAGCCATATTAAGGAGAAGATGTGATGCTTGAATCACTTTCTACAGAACAACTTGAGTTCATTAAAGCCATTGAACGGTATAAGAATGAGAAGAAGAAGCTCTTCCTCTCCTGGTCTGAAGTCCTCGGCATCCTGAAAAACCTGGGCTATGAGAAGGTCGGTGCGAAAAGAGACAACTGCGTGCAGACTCCTGCGTCTCTGAACGAAACCTCCACCCCCAGGCCTGACCGCCTGGCCCGCAGCATGGAAGCCTGCAAAGCAGGCATGACTGCCAGGACCACCAACTGAAACACTGTTTACAGATAACCGGGCAAGGGAAACATCCTTCCTCCTTTGCCCGGTTATTTTAAACCAGCCGGATTCTCGACCCTCTCCCACCACTCCTTTTCGAGCTCTCCGGTAGAGCGGCCGTAGATCCGCTCAAAAGCTGCGGCGGTAGAATGCTCTTCGGCAATGGCTCTTAAAAGCAGCCTCAAACGAAAGGGCTTGTACTTCTCGGCAAGAAACTCCACGAAGCCGAGCCCCTGCAGATAGACCCATCTTGCCAGCGCAACATCGTCGATCTTGCCAAGGCGGGCTGGCATCTTCTTGAGAGGGATTCGAATCTCCTTCGAGTCTTTCAGGCGTGAATAGACTGCATCCCGGGTATAGGACGCCTCGAAGTACTGGGCAATTCCTTCGTTAAGCCACATGGGGCACTCGGCAGCCAGCTCAACGATCAACAGGTGTACGTATTCATGGCGTAAAACCTCCAGCAACTTCCTGAAAGCAGGAGATTTCTCATCGACCTCAACGGGAACCGGCAGCTTGATCTGGCCATCGTAAAAGCCCCCCACCCAGTGCTGCGAACCGGTCGCCTCGTAAAACCTTCCCTGGGAATAAAGAACCACCGGCACCTTGTTGCGAGGCCACACCCCCAGGGCCTTGCCAAGCCCCGCATAGTTTCTCTCCAGCTCTACCTGGATGCGCGTTGCGAGGTTGCGCGGGATCTTCGGGTCTATCTTGAGCTTGAAATGCTTAATCGATACGGAAGGAAAGGTGGTCAGAACTCCGGCCTCTGATTTCAGGCGCTTGACCAGGAAGGCCGATTCGTCATCGGCCGGGTCCAGCCGCAGGGAAAGGGAAAGCCGCTCGATCGCCTCCCGGGTCAGTCCCTTGCGGTAATCGAGCAACCCCAGGAGCTTGTGTGTTGGAGCATAATCTTCCCTGGCTGCCAGTGAAGCCAGCAGGTAGGTTCGCGCCTCGCCATCTTCATGCCGCATGAAATAGAGGTAACCCAGTCCGAAATTGGCGTAATAATCCTCGCTGATCCCAATGGCCTTACGGAAGGTCTCTTCAGCCAGTCCCCCCTCCGATTCGCTGATGTACTCAAAGCCCATACCGGCGATCGCATGTGCAAGATCACCCTTGATGGGCCCCTTAGCCGTATCGGGTGCGACTGAAAGCGCTTTCTCAAATGCCTCGATGGCCTGGAAATAACGGCCGGCGGCATAATGCCGGGCGCCTGCCTGGCGAAGATCCTCATGGTCGGCACCTGCAGCCGCCCCCCACGCCAGCACCCCAAGGAGCAGCCAGGCGGCAGAGCAACTCCGCAGAAAGGGTACTTTTCCGGTTCCCCGGTCGGAGGTATTGACGATCGGTGCGCTCATACCTTCCAGTTAAGTAGCCATAGAATAGGTTGTCAACTCAGGAAAGATCACCGGTGGGTTCTTCTCCCCCTTCCCTATCCCGCCCCGAGCAGCTAAAAAGTAATCACAGGCAAGTTCATTCAACCCTGCAAACTGCCCGAATTACCATGGCCGGAAATAAAGAACATCACCCGGGGAAGCAGCCTTCTGTGCGCAAGAGCATCGAAGACCGGAGAATCGACTGGATCAGCAGTCTTCCGGAGCTCGAAGCAGGCAACCAGCTGTCGCTTGGCATTGGTGACGATGCTGCGGTATGGCAACCCCGGAAGGGATACAAAACCGTCCTTACTGTCGATTCCCAGAGCGAGGGAACCCACTTCCTGCCCGGCTGGCTGAGCCCCGGGGAGATCGGCGGACGAGCTGTCAGCTCCAGCGTCAGCGACCTGGCGGCCATGAACGCCAGGCCGGCGGTGGTCCTTGTCTCAATCCTCATCGAGCCAGCTCGTACAGAGCCCTTCTTTCGCAAACTCTATGACGGGATCGCAGCGGCCTGCAAAGACTACAATGTCCGTATAGCCGGCGGCAACATCAGCCGGGGGGCACTCTCTGTAACCGTCACAAGCATTGGCGAGGCGAAACAGAAGGACATCACGAAAAGAAACCGGCTGGTACACGGGGATGAAATCTGGGTAACCGGCAGCCCCGGGCTTGCCCGCCTCGGGCTGCTGCAGCTGCGCGACGGGATTTTCGGGCGCTCAACTGATCCCGGTATACGAAAAGCCCTCGAGGCATTCAAAAGCCCCCGCGCCAGGGTAGCGGAAGCCGCCGCGCTCGGACGCACCTGGAAACCCAGGGCTGTCATCGATCTCAGCGATGGAATCTACCGGGATCTCCTGCATCTGCAGGAAGGCTCCAAGGCCGCACGGGGAAGTGCTCCAGCGGGAATCATCGTTGAAAAGGATGCCCTCAAGGCCCTGGAACCACTGGGAACTCTCTGCAGGAGGGCTGGCCTCAGTACCGAGGCAATCGCCCTTGCAGGTGGGGAAGATTACGAGCTCATGCTCGCCATTGCACCCGGAAGCGCTACTGCAGCACGGCTAAGGGCCTTCAAAACCAGGTTTGCTGTTCCTCTGACCCGGATCGGAAAAGTAACCACAAAAAGGCCGGGCTTGTGGCTGAAAAAGGGTTTGCGAGGTACTCTTACCCGGCTGAAGGGAAACAGCTTCGAGCACTTTTGAAAAGTGCCGGAGAAAGCGCCTTTCAGGCCGCATTGATGCGTATTTCCGGGTTTTGGAGTCTCTTTCAACCAGGCATTTGGCGCTTTGCAGCTAAATACCACCCCGGAACCAGTATTTGCAGTTTCGACTACATGTTCCGATTCGGCTGCAAATGGCTGAATAAGGGCGATTTAGTGGGGAAACCCGCAAGAAATAGTCGATGAACAACTAACGAGGAAGGCTCAGGTATCTTGACATTATAGGAAGACCGCTTCAAAATAGATCCTTAGTCTCCATTTAGATTTTCCGTATGTAATGAAGCAAGTTTGGCGCAAAAAAACCAGGGAGGGTGTCCCTGGAGCGCGGGGAGAGATTCCAAAGAAATCTCCCACAGGGTGCTAGGCCAAACGAGTTTGACCAGTCTTAAAAAGACTTAAGTCCTGAAATGAGGAATTCTGCGGTTATCAAAGCTGCAGGTACCAATCAATATGCTGAAGAAATTACTTCTCTGTGTTGGAATGTTGAGTGTCCTTGCGACCGCCGGCTGTATGACCACCGAGCCTACGATTTACAGTTGGCCGCATCACAAGCGCCGGATCCGAGCAATCCTTGATGACCTGCATGAATTCCACGTGGATTTCGACAGGGTCATGTTCGACATGGAAGAATACCCCCGGGAGCTCGACTACTGATCTCCTGACCCTCTGGGGTAAAAATGGAAAACGAGGAAAAGGCGGGAACCCGGCGTTTTGGGTTCCCGTTCTTTTTGTCCTGTTCTCCCGGGAACAGGACCTGCGTGGGAATGATCAATCCCCTCGGGACAGGATTGTCTCCGCCACCCCTGCAGGATCCAGCTCCCCCTCCACCGGCAGCCACTCGATATCCATCTTGCGAAACCAGGTCAGCTGGCGCTTGATAAAATTCCGGGTGTTTTTCTGGATCGCCTCGATGATGGATTCTTTGCTCTGCCCGGCCGCCAGTCCCTCGCGGATTTCTCTCAGGCCAATACACTGGGAGGCGCTGCGCCCGGGAGGAGGCTCACGGTTGACAAGGCTCTCGCACTCCTGGAAGAGTCCCTGCTCAACCATCGCAAGGACTCTCTCATTGGCCCGGGCGTAAAGAGCCGCCCGCTCCCAGCCAAGACCGAAGAGAACAACATCCCTGCGGGGCTCCCGGGGAGCCTCCCAGTTCCAGGAATCACTGAGGCGCTCTCCGGAGCTCTCGAAAAACTCGAGCGCCCTGATAATCCGGCGTTCATTAAACGACTCCAGTTTCCTGGCTGCAACAGGATCAACTTCCTGGAGACGTTCATGCAGGCGCTCTATTCCGTGCTCGCGAGCCTCCCTGACCAGTCTCTCCCTGATCTCCCAGTCAGCACCCGGTCCATCTGCAAGCCCGTCGAGAAAACCCTTCAGGTAGAGCCCCGTCCCCCCGGAAATCACCAGGGGTCTCGACGCCGCCGCCTCGGATTCAACCACCTCCTCCAGCAGGGGCAGGTACCGCCCGACACTGAAGGAATCCTCCGGATCAACCAGGTCGATCAGGTGGTAGCGGCACTGGTGGCGGCGCTCGGCCGGTGGCTTGGCAGTGACGATATCCATCCCGCGATAGATCTTCATTGAGTCCATGCAGGCGATCGAAGCACCCAGGCGCCCGGCCAGCTCAAAGGCCACGCCCCCCTTGCCGCTGGCTGTGGGACCCGTAAGTATAATCTGAACCATAGCGACAGGAATAAAACTCCCCCGCAGAGGCCGCCGTCAAGCGGATTCATCCACCGAAGTCGATGACAAGCTCCGTCAACGCAACTTCAGTACGAATAATCTGGTCCAGGGCCTCCACCTGCTCCTGTCCGCACTGCGGCTGGACAACGAAAAACTGCCGCAATTCTTCACTGAGTTGAGACAAGGATTCCAGGGCGCCCACCACCCGGGGCCCATCCATCATCTTGAAAGGCTCATCGAGGAACATAAACTGCTCCTGGCGGGTGTGGGAGGTGACATGCGCCTGCGCAAGCCCCAGGCGCAGGCCCAGCATCAGGGCCTCGTTGGTCCCCCCGCTCAGCTCGGCTGCCGCGATAAAATCACTTCGCTCGCTGGCGAAGATCAGGATCTCAAGATCAGGTGTCAGCTTGACATCCCTGTACCTCCCATCGGTAAGCTGGGGAAGTATACATTTGAGATAGCTGCTCAGCGTCGGCCCCACCTTTTCACGGGTCGTCGCACTGCACAATTTCAGCAGGTCGCAGGCCGCCCGCCTGTCATCTATCTCTCCGCGAATATTCATTGCCGAGCTCTCATACTCTGTAACCTTCTCGTCGAGAGCTTCTTTTTTTGCCAGCTGACCCTCCGCCTCCCTGAGCTCATTGCTGATCCTGTCACGGGAGCTCTGGGCTTTCTTCAGGCCAGCCTCGCTCTCCTTGAGTCTCTTCGAAGAGAGCCGGCTGAGTTCATTGATCCGCTGCCGGCAGGCTTTTTCATTTTCAGCCTGCTCAAGGATCAGGTCGGTGTAGTCACCAGGCTCATCAGAGGGATCGAGTCCCAGCATAGAAGAATACCTGCCGCGAAACTCCTCAAGACGCTTCGCCGCCAGGCCGGTCACAAAATCCTTCGCCGCCTCGACATAATCCCGTGGAGCCCCTGAATTCTTGAGCTCTTCGAGCCGCAGGTAATCCCGGATCTTGGACTTGGTGGCCTGGATCTGCTTATTCAGCCTGGAGATATTCTTCGTGATGCCCCTGGTGTGAGACTGAATTCCTCGATAGCTGACCAATTTCATCATCATGAAGAGCAATGAAAGGAAACCGAGCCCTCCACACCCGAACTGTAGATACCTGGGATCCAGGTCCGCTGAAAAACTCTCCAGGAGCGCCGGCTTGATGGAAATAACCGTCGCCACAGCGGCAAAGAGAAAAAAGGAAGCCGCAGCGGCAACCAGCGCCTTGAAACGGCCGGACAGCGAAGCGGCAAGACCGACCTTCTGCTGCT
>CAJWZY010000124.1 GCA_913050545.1 uncultured bacterium
CTTACCGGTCTGCTCTCGCTCGCAGTAATCCTTTACCTGTTCAAGCGCTAAGCTGAACAGCGTAGAATCACTACGCGAATCATAAGCCGGGCGTGCCTTTCGAGGCGCGCCCGGCTTTTTTTATGCCTGTCTCCGCCGCCAGCAGCTCCAGCCTGGCCCCAATGGCTGATTGTACTGTCGGCGCACCTCCGTATACTGTCGGGTTCCTGTTTATCAGAACTGTAAAGCCCGTTCGGAGGGAACCATGAAACTCACCGCCGCTGTTTTAGCCGCGTTTTTCTGTACCGCTCTTGTCGAGGCGGCTGCTACCCGCCCGAATATCGTCCTCATCATGGTGGACGACATGGGTTATTCCGATATCGGTTGCTACGGGGGAGAGGTGCAGACCCCGAATATCGACGCCCTCGCCGCCGGGGGGCTGAGATTCACGCAATTCTACAATACCGGGCGCTGTTGCCCGACCCGGGCCAGCCTGCTGACGGGTCTTTATCCCCACCAGGCCGGTATGGGCTGGATGACCACCGACCTCGGCCACGATGGCTACCGGGGTGATCTCAACTCGAGCTGCCGTACGATCGCCGAGGTGCTCCGAACGGCAGGCTATTCGACCTACATGGCCGGCAAATGGCATGTCACAAAGCATAAAGGACCCGATGGCCCGAAGCACAACTGGCCGCGCCAGCGCGGCTTCGACCGTTTCTTCGGCACGATCTCGGGAGCCGGCAGCTTCTATACTCCTTCATCCCTTACCCTGGAGAATACCCAGCTGAAGGAGTACCCGGAGGACTTCTTCTACTCCGACGCCATCAACGACACGACGGTGAAATACATCGAGGAGCACTCCCGGGAAAACACCGGCAAGCCGTTTTTCTGCTACGTGGCACATACGGCGCCTCACTGGCCGCTGCACGCACTCGAGGAGGATATCGACAAGTACCGCAAACGCTACCTCGGCGGCTGGGATGCGCTTCGGGCTGAACGTTACGCCCGGATGGTCAGCATGGGCCTGGTCGATAAGCGCTGGAAGCTGAGCAGCCGGGACAAGGCGGCCCCGGCCTGGGAGGATGTTCCCGCTGAGCGCAAAGCCGACATGGCCCTCCGCATGGCGATCTATGCTGCCCAGATCGATCGCGTAGACCAGGGCATCGGCCGGATCACTGCTTCGCTGAAGCGTACCGGGCAGCTTGACAATACGATCATCTTTTTCCTGGCCGACAATGGCGGCTGTGCGGAGGGTGGGATCTGGGGTTTCGAGCGCAAGAAAAACGCGGTCCCGGGCAAGGACAGCTCCTTCGCCAGCTATGGGCTTTCCTGGGCGAATGCTTCGAACACTCCCTTTCGCGAGTACAAGCACTGGGTGCATGAGGGCGGGATTTCAACACCGCTGGTCGTTCACTGGCCGGCCGGCATGAAGGCCCGCGGCGAGCTCCGCTCGGAGCCCGGGCATCTCATCGACATCATGGCCACCTGCGTTGCCGTTTCCGGGGCGAAGTACCCGGCGGCGCATGAGGGCCGGAAGATCAAGCCGCTGGAGGGAGTGAGCCTGCTGCCGGCCTTTGCCGGCAGGGCGCTCGGGAACCGAGCTGTCTTCTGGGAGCACGAGGCGAACCGGGCCGTGCGCGAGGGGGACTGGAAGCTTGTCTCCAAGGGGAGGGGCTCTCCCTGGGAGCTCTACAATATTGCCGAGGACCGTACCGAGCTGTCGAATCTCTCAGCTCGCAAGCCCGAGCTTGCAGCCCGGCTGGGGAAACTCTGGCAGGCCTATGCCGAGCGCGCCAACGTCTTGCCGGTTTACCCGAGGGGTACGGGCAAGCCAAAGAGCTACAGCAGGAAGCAGGTGTTTGAATTGAAGGATGGGGCAGCCCTCGAGGGGCCGGCCTCGCCGAACGTCAAGGGAAAGCGCCTGCAGATCAATGCCAGTCTTGCTGCGGGCCATGGCGATGGTGTTCTCATCGGGCATGGTGGGACAGCGGATGGCTACGCACTCTTCGTTACCGGGGGGCGCCTGGCGCTGGCTGTACGCCGTGATGGGAAGCTGCAGACGGTCACCGCTGAGGGGAAGCTCCCCGGCGGGGACCTTGAGGTTGAGGCGGTACTGGCGAAGAACGGCAAGGTTACTCTCAGGGCTGCCGGCAAGGTGGTTGGCGAAGGAAAGGTCTCCGGCTCGATGCAGCGGGTCCCCATCGAGGGCCTCCATGTTGGCAACGATGGAGATGCCGCGGTGGGTCAATACAAGGCGCCCGGGAAATTTCCCGGAAGCATCAAAAAGCTGACCCTGCGTCTCGGGAAGGCCCGCTGATGCCGCACAGGAATTTCGTAACCCACCTCGAGTGCAGCTACACCGGTGAGAGCTACGAGGCCGGCCGTGTTCACGGCCTGTCGCGTGAAGGTAAGCCGCTGCTGGTTCGCTACGACCTCGAAGCTCTCGGAGCGGCAATTGACAGGAAATCCCTGTCTGCCAGGGAGGGGGGGCTGTGGAAGTACCTTGAGCTCCTGCCGGTTCGCCAGGGTGAGAACATCATCTCCCTGGGAGAAGAATTGACGCCGCTGGTGGACCTGCCGGATTTACAGGCTGGCCCGGGCCGCCTGCTGGTAAAGGATGAGGGGAGGTTGCCGACAGGTTCCTTCAAGGCCAGGGGCCTCGCCCTGGCTGTTTCGATGGCGAAGGAGCTGGGTATTTCGAGTGTGGCGATGCCGACCAACGGCAATGCGGGGGCGGCGCTGGCGGCCTATGCCAGCCGGGCCGGGATCGAGTCCTGGGTTTTCTGCCCGGATGACACCCCCGCTATCAACGTGCAGGAGACCGCCCTGCAGGGAGCGAAGGTCTGGCGGGTAAACGGGCTTATCAACGATTGCGGACGACTGGTGGGGGAGGGACGGGAGGCGATGGGCTGGTTTGACTTCTCCACCCTGAAGGAGCCTTACCGTATCGAGGGCAAGAAGACGATGGGACTCGAGCTTGCCGAGCAGCTCGGCTGGGAGCTGCCGGATGTGATCCTCTACCCCACGGGCGGGGGCACCGGGCTGATAGGAATGTGGAAGGCTTTCGCTGAGCTGCAGGAGCTGGGCTGGATCGGTGACAAGCTGCCGCGGATGGTAGCTGTCCAGTCCACCGGCTGTGCTCCGATGGTGCGGGCCTACGAGGCCGGCCTGGAGCACGCCGAACCCTGGGAGGATGCTGCCACCCTCGCGGCCGGGATCCGGGTGCCTGCGGCGGTAGGAGACTTTCTTATCTTGCGGGCGGTGCGCGAAAGCGGAGGATTCGCCGTAGCGGTCAGCGATGAAAGCATTATCGAGGCCCGTGACAGGGCCGCCTCAGACTCAGGCTTCCTCATGTGCCCGGAAGGAGCGGCGACCCTTGCGGCCTACCTGCAGGAAATAAAGAGCGGACGGATCGGGACGGATGAGTCAGCGGTTCTTTTCAATTGCGCTACGGGACTGAAGTACCCGATGCCGGAAGCTACCGGGCGAATCGACTGTAACAAGCCCCTCGATGCGACCCTGCTGCGCGCTGGCGGCCTCTCCTCCTGACCGGGAGCGTCGAGCTTCGCTCCTCATCGCCCCCGGGGAAATAGAAGAAATTCGAGCTTCCTATCGAGGGGACCCTTAAAATTAACTGTACAGGACTCGAGTACCGGGCATTGAGCGGACTCTTCCCGCCGGTTTTCGCAGTTGTTCGGGGCAAGTTGTTCAAAAGGGGCACACCTCCGGGTTCGGCGGGGTTTGGAAGATCCAGGGGTTAGTTGGAGGGACATTATGTATTCAGTCCATCGTTTAGCGTGGCTTTCGGTTGGTTTGTTGTTGGCAGTCGGTCCCGCAGTGGCAGGGGACTGCCCATCGGATGAACATCCGCTGCAGCTCGTGATCGAGGGGGGCGGAGAGATCAACTCCACGATTCCCGCAGGCTCGCTCGGCACAGCGGATGTCCACGTCGTCATGCGGTCAAATCTTGTCAACGGGGTCCAGGGCTGGTCGCTCTCGCTGGCGACAGAGGGAGACCTGCTGCTGACCGGGGCCACCACGGCCGGCACCTCGGCTGCCGATGTGAGCCAGGGTGGAGTGCGAAACGGCGGCTTCGAAGTAACGGAGCTGGTAGACCCATCGCTGAACGACCAGGGACAGGGTGCCGTCAGCGCGGTCGTTCTTTCCTTTACCATGCCCGTCATTCTCGAGCCGGTGGGCTCGGTCCGCATCCTGACCCTGAATGTCACCGCCAATGCTCTCCAGCCCGATGGCGAGGATGCCCTCATCGAAGGTGACCTGCTCTGGCGCGACGATATGCAGGGAGCCGGCCAGCCGGTTCAGAACGTGGCGACGGTGAGCGGCGCAACGCAGGATTTCGGCTGCTGCGAAAACGCTCACCTCAGCTTCCAAACCCAGGCAGCTCCGGAGGTCAGCGATTTTATCCGCTGTGATCCTAACAATGACGGCAGGAGCAACATCGCTGATGCGATCTGGATCATCAATGAGCTGGTTCGAAAGGGTCCGGCGACAACCTGTGCCGCCGCGGCCGATTGTAACAGCGACGCCAACAGGGATCTTACCGACGCGGTGTTCGCCATCGCTTACCAGTTCCAGGGCGGCGCGGCTCCGGGGGCGCCCTTTCCTGAATGCGGTGGTTCAGCGAGCCTGGTCGAGTCAGGACAGGGGGGCCTCTGTCTGCCGGGCTCGGCATCCTGTTCTGAATAGACGGTTCCCCGGGATCAAGGGCAGGAGCCCCGGGTAAGAGTCAGGCTTGCGGTTGTGCAGGGGACGGGAGTCAATCAAGGGTGGAGATCCGCCGATGGGGCGGTTATCGTTCTTGAATTGCCCCGGTTCTTGTTCACAGCGCGAGGTTATTGACGGTGAGGTATTTATTCGCTGCAGCGGTCTGTTTCGGCGTTCTCTTTCCTGCGGTGGCGACCACCGCAAGACAGCCGAATATCGTCCTGATCATTTCCGACGACCAGTCCTGGACCGACTTCGGCTTCATGGGTCACAAGGTGATCAAGACCCCGAACCTCGACCGCCTTGCGGCCGAGAGCGTGGTTTTTCCCCGTGGCTACGTCCCCACCAGCCTCTGCCGCCCGAGCCTTGCCAGCATGGTTTCGGGGCTCTATCCACACCAGCACAAGATCACCGGCAATGACCCGCCGAGGGGTACCGATCGCAGGGAGATGCTCCGGCACATTAAGCGGGTTCCTTCCCTGCCGAGGCTGCTGGCAAAGAAAGGCTATCTCAGCCACCAGTCCGGCAAGTGGTGGGAGGGCCATTACGAGCTTGGCGGGTTTACCCACGGCATGACGACCACGGGGCGTCATGGTGGCCCCGGGCTGAAGATCGGCCGCAAGGGACTGAAGCCGATCTTCGACTTCATCGATGCCGCCGGAGAGAAGCCGTTTTTCATCTGGTACGCACCGTTTCTTCCCCACACTCCGCACAATCCTCCGGCCAGGTTGTTGTCGAAGTACAAGGCGGAGGGCAAGTCGATCCACGTTGCCCGCTACCAGGCGATGTGTGAGTGGTTCGATGAGACCTGCGGAGAGCTGCTGGGTTACCTGGACAAGAAGAAGCTCAGCGACGACACGCTCGTGGTTTTCGTGACCGACAACGGCTGGATCCAGAAAGAGAAAACACGCGGCAGTGACTCGAAGTCCAAGCGCTCGCCTTTTGAAGGCGGCACCAGGACCCCGGTCATGTTGAGATGGCCCGGTAAGCTGAAGCCAGCCAGCCACAATACGCTCGTCAGCAGCATCGACCTGGCGCCGACGATCCTCGCGGCCGCGGGTCTCGAGGCGGCTCCCGCCATGCAGGGGATCAACCTGCTGGATGTCTGTGCCGCGGGAGGTAAAAGCTCCAGGGACAAAATATTCGGAGAGATCTTCGAGCACGATGTGGTCGGGATTGACAACCCGGTCCCGGGCCTTCTCTACCGCTGGTGCATCAGCGGCCAGTGGAAGCTGATTCTTCCTCACCGGGGCAGCCCGGTCATCTCCCGCCAGCGGCAGTCAAGGTACCGGGATCCCATCTGGGACAAGCCGCAGCTGTTCAACCTCGGCGCCGATCCGCACGAGAAGAACGACCTCGCAGCGGCGGAGGCGGGCAGGGTCAAGGCCCTGGGTTCCGATATCGAGAGCTGGTGGAAGGTGGAAAAGCCCTGAGATCCGCTGATTAGGCGGCGTCTTGCCAATCAGCTTCAATGGGGTTCCGGCGCCTTCCATCGTGCTTTGTGGCGCGCCCGGGAGATATGTCATAAGATAGCCTGCTTGTATGAATAACGGCTTTTTCCCAGGGACCCTGCGGGGCTGGACTCGAATTCGTGGAACACATACGCAATTTTGGAATTATAGCCCACATCGATCATGGGAAATCGACGCTCGCTGACCGCCTGATCCAGGCCTGTGGAGCGGTCGATGATCGAAAATTTCGTGACCAGATTCTCGACAGCATGGATCTCGAGCGAGAGCGCGGCATCACGATCAAGAGCAATACGGTTACCCTCGAATACAAGGCCGCAGATGGTGAGACCTACCAGCTCAACCTGATCGACACTCCCGGGCATGTCGATTTTTCGCACGAGGTGCGCCGTTCGCTGATGTCGTGCGAGGGAGCGCTGCTGCTGGTGGACGCATCCCAGGGAGTGGAGGCGCAGAC
>CAJWZY010000125.1 GCA_913050545.1 uncultured bacterium
CTTCCGCCAGTGGCTGGTTCTCACGGCCGCCAACGGAACCACCATCGACCAGATCCGCATCACTTCCCAGCACCCCGATGCAGTGGAAGGGCGCAATCCCGACGGATCTCCCAACGTGGAAACCTTGCCCCTCGGAACACCCGGACGCTCCAACAACCGGGCCCCCCGTATTCACGCGATTTCCACTCTGCTCCCCTTTGAGCACCCGGACTGGCGCTTTCTCGACAATGCCGACCCGGTCAGCGACTGGAAGACCTTCAACTTCGATGACGGCAGCTGGAAAACGGGACCCGCCCCCCTCGGCCGGGAGACCACCGCCCTGATCATTCCCCTGGCCTCTCACAGCGAGAGCATTCCGCCCTTCAACTACCGCCGGGGCAGGAAGAATTACTACTTCCGCAAGACCTTCGAGTTCAGCGGGGATCCCTCGCAAACCTCCCTCTCCCTCGCAACTTACATCGACGATGGAGCGATCTTCTACCTGAATGGACACGAGCTCTTCCGGCATAACGTCCCCGACGGAATCCTTGATGAATCCACCTGGGCTGAAGAGGTCATCACCAACGCCTCCCTCGAGGGTCCCTTCCCCGTGTCCAGTGAGCACCTCGTAAATGGCACCAACATTCTTGCCGCCGTCACCTATCAGGGCAGCCTCACCAGCTCGGATATCGTCTTTGATTGTGAACTCGCCGCCTCCGAATCACTTGTCTCCCCGCCAAATCCCACCGAAGTCGCCCTTCGGGTCCTGCTCGATCACCTCCGCATCACCGAAATCATGTACAACCCCGGCACCATGACCAACGCTAGCGAGCTGGAGTTCATCGAGATCCACAACGCAAGCCCGGCTCCGGTCGATATCTCGGGCTGGTATTTTTCCAAGGGAATCAGCTACACCTTTGCACCCCGGACCTTTCTCAGCGGCGGGCAATACGCCGTGGTCTGCGCCAATGCAGAGCGGGTCGCCGAGGTCTACGGGATCGACAACGTCGTTGGAAACTGGGGACTAGGCTGCGACCTCGAGGGAGACGAGCGCGATGGATGCGCACTCTCCAATTCAGGGGAGACGATCGAGCTCGCTGAAGAAAACGGCGTGGTCGTAGCGACCGTGGGCTACAACGACAGGGGCAAATGGCCCGCCGGAGCAGATGGAGCAGGCCACTCCCTGAGCCTCGTCAATGTCTATACCGACCCGGACGATCCCGACAGCTGGGCTGTCAGTGCAGCCCAGGGCGGAACTCCCGGCCGCGTGAATTCCACTTCGATGAATTCAGTATTCATCAACGAAGCCCTGCTGTGGACAGCTGGTGAACGCTGGGTGGAGATTTTCAATGCCGGGTATTCCTCGCAGAATCTCTCCGGCTACTGGATCTCAAACAGCCGCCAGCTCACAGCCGAGGCCTCCCGTGCACAGCTTCCGGCCGACACGGTCATTCCAGCCCGCGGACGGCTGGTGTTTTCAGAGGCTGACCTCGGCGGACTGGACCTGTCGCCTGTTGCTGACGAAGAGGCCGCGGATGGATCCGCAGGGCGCCGCTTCATTGCCCTGCTCTCTCCCGATGCCAGCCGGGTGGTCAATGCCTACATCTTCGAGCCGGAGGCCGAAGAAAAGAGCGAGGCCCGTATTCCCGATGGCGACGAAGACTTCAGTGACCGCGCCGTCCCCACCCGGGGGGAAGCCAACCGTACCGCTGTGGAAACAGAGATCGTCATCAACGAGATCATGTACCACCCCCTGCACGGACCTCCAAGCGGAGATGAGCGCTTTGCAGAGTACATCGAGCTCTACAACCGCAGCCCGGACAGGAGCATCGACATCAGCGGCTGGAAGCTCACCAAGGGAATCAACTACGAATTCGAGGCGGGGATCATCATCGCTCCCCAGAGCTACATTGTCGTAGCCAGGGACCCGGCCTATATCCGTGAGACCTACGGCCTTGCTCCTGAAAAGGTCTTTGGCGGAACAGAGGGCTTCGGTGGACTGCGCAACGATGGAGAGCGAATCAACCTGCGCGACACCGAGGGTAACCTTGCCGACACCGTCCGTTATCACGATGGCGGCCAGTGGCCCTACTGGGCAGATGGTAGTGGCTCGTCGATGGAATTGATCGACCCCTTCGCCAACAACAATGTCGGTGGCGCCTGGGATTCCAGCGATGAATCCGGAAAATCAGAGGTCCGGGAATACAGCTACCAGGGACGCTACAACAGTGGCGAACCTGAGCTCCATTTCCTGCTCAATGCGCGTGGAATCGTCCTCGTCGATGACATCCGCATGGTCGAGAGGGTCATCACCTTCGTTCCGGAGGAGACCTTTCTCGAGCCTGGGGCCACCTGGAAAATCATGCCCGGAACAGAAGAGCCCCCGGCTGACTGGCACCAGGTTGATTTCGATGACTCGGCCTGGGCATCGGCCACCACCCCCGTGGGCTATGGTGAGGACCAGGAAGAGGTCGGCGGCACCACGATGGAAGATATGCGCGCAAACTATCTCGCGGTTTACATGCGCACCGAGTTCACGATTCCTGATCCCACGGCTGTCGGAACGCTGCGGCTCTACGCTGCCTACGACGATGGATTCATCGTCTACCTCAACGGGACCAGGATCCACGTCGAGAATATGCGAGCCGATGGAGACGGCTTCCAGGACACCTTCGAGTCCAGGGCCAGGAGCTCCCGCGAGCAAAGGAGCTCCGGCCGGGCCGACATCAACATGGCCGAACACATGGACCTGCTTGTTCCCGGGAGCAACACCATCGCCGTGCAGGCGCACAATTCGAGCATCAACTCTACTGACTTCTACATCTCCCCGGCCCTGCAATCAGGTGAGTACGTCCCTGCTGACAGTGAAAACTTTGTCGGCAACGGGGAAATCGAAGAGAGCATCGGCACGGCCTCTTCTCGGCCCGGCGAATGGAAGATCCAGGGAACCCATATCAATTCCGGCCGAACCACCGACCCCTCGGAGGTCATCGAAGGAAGTGGTTCGCTGAAAATCGTCGCCCGGGGTAAGGGCGACAATAAGGCGAACCGTCTCGAGCATACGCTGCTTCGAAGCCTGCGCGCACGAAACGACTACCACATCTCCTTCAAGGCCAGGTGGATCACCGGTTCACAGACCATGCTGACACGCGGGTTCAACCATGATTTCGCCCGCTCACATGAGCTTCATATTCCCCGCAACCTCGGAACTCCAGGCGCCGTCAACAGCGTTACCCAACGCCAGGCGGCCGCGGGCGGCAGCTCCAACATCGGGCCGGTTATCGACAAGATGATCCAGGGTCCCAACCTTCCCGGGAACAACACACCTGTCGAGGTGCGCTGCCGGGTGCAGGACCCGGATGGGGTCGAGAGCGTCAGGCTCTTCTGGAACCTCAACCGGGCCAGCAACACCGGTGTCGCCACCAACCAGGTCACCATGCAGGGACCTGACGATGAAGGACGGTACCATGCCGTCATCCCGGGGCAGTCCCTTCGCCAGACCGTGGTATTCTACGTGGAGGCCACCGACACCGCCGGCAAGGTCGGCCGCTATCCTGTCGACCCCACCAGTCGCACCAACCCCTCCGTGCTCTCTGATGCATCCATCGAGAACCTCGACCGCAGCTTCTGCATCTACCGCCACGAGAACCCGCAGGGAGGCTCCCATCCCTCCTACCGGTTCTGGATTGACCAGGATGCCGAACGCTACCTCAACGCCAGACAACTGCATTCCAACGACCTGGTAGAGGGCTCCTTTCTCTTTGCCAACCAGGAGCTCTACTACACCTCCCGGGTGCGTTTCTCAGGCAGCCCCTGGGCAAGGCAGCGCTGGAGCGAGAGCTACCGGGTGTCGATGGCGAAGGACAGGCCGCTGCACGGGGTCATCAAGAAATTCGGCCTCGAGGACCACCAGGGTGCCGGGGCCCGCGATGGCAGGGAGAGGATCTCCAACTACCTGATCCGCCACAACCAGGGCAATACCCGCACCCCCTATTCCTACCAGTGGCTGGTCCAGTGGAATGTCAACCGGGGAACGAGCTCCGGGATCAACGAGGTCCGTGAATTTGTCCAGGTCCCCAACCGCGAGCTGATCCAGCGCTGGTACCCCGGCGATGACAATGGCTCGTTCTTCGAAATGGACGACCGCCACGAGTTCAATGACGGCGGCGGACGCACCAGCAGCTACGATGGCAGGCTGAGCTACCCACCCTATCTCAGCGCTCCCCAGGGCAACCCGGGCGAGCCGGCCGACTACAAGGAGCACTACCGCTACTACTACAACAACCGCATGGATGAGGGTAAGGATGACTTCAGCCACCTCATCCGGCTGGCCCAGGTGCTTGACCGCAACCAGACCCCCGATGCCGTCTTCGACGAGATCATCTGGGACCACATGAACGTAGACGCCTTCCTGCGCTGCCTCGCCGTCAGGATCAACACCGATGACTGGGACACCTGGGGTACCGACCGCGGCAAGAACTGCTACATCTACAGGCCACCGGTCGACGGGCGCTGGGTGCTGCTGCCCTGGGACATGGAGCTCACCTACGGCAATGGCGGGCTCAACCGCTGGCTGCCCCCCAACAACATCAACCAGAACTTCACCACCAACCAGGGCAAATTCCCCGCGCTGCACCGGATGTGGAACCGTCCGCGGATCAAGCGCATGTACTATGGAATCCTCTGGGAGATGATCAACCACCAGTTCAACTCAGCCTTCCTGGCTGACTACGTGACCCTGCTGCAGAGAAGGGGAATTTCCAGCCTCGAGGTGGCCCGCAGGAATGGATTCATCGACCGCCGCGCCAGCAGCCTCCGCTCCCGGCTGCTCAACCTCACCGCAAGCAGGATGCCACTGGAGATCGACACCAACAATGGGCAGGACTTCGCTGCCCAGGCCAGCGAGGTCACCATCGAGGGGACCGCGCCTATCGACATCTCCGACATCCTGGTCCTCGTCAACGGCGAGGCCGTCGCGGGCTCCGACCGGGCTGCCTTCTCGAATTCAAACCCGCTGGGATGGTCCGTCGAGCTCGTCCTTGCCCAGGGCATCAACGAGGTCTCCTTCCTGGGCTTCAATACCGCCGGCGCGATCATCAACCAGGTCCAGATCAACATCACCGGGCCCGGCGACAGCGAGCCGCCAACCATCACTTCGATCAATCCCCAACAGGCTCTCCCCGGTGAAGTCATCACCATCGAGGGTGCCAATTTCCACCCCGGTATCCTGGTGAGTATCGGCGGCATTCAAGCCACGGAGGTTTCATTCGAGAACCTGCCCGCCAGCATCGCGGTTACCATTCCGGATGAAGTGGCAGTTGGAGCTGTCGCGGTTACAGTCATCAGCCCCGGGGTCGGAAGCTCCGCAGCCGCCACCCTCGAGATCCTTCCTCCCCCCACCCGCTTTATCCGGGGAGATGTTGACTTCTCAGGCACCTTTGCCATGACCGACCCCATCCAGATCCTGCTCTGGCTCTTCCGCGGCGGCGAGCTGCCCTGCAGGGATGCCGCAGATGTGGATGACAACGGCCAGGTCAACCTGACCGACGCGATCGCCATGCTGAGCTTCCTCTTCCAGGGCGGCCCGGCTCCCGAGGCGCCCTATCCGCAGGAAGGTGTCGACCCCACCGAGGACGAGCTCGACTGCACGGCCCCTCAGAACGGCTGACAGCTGCCCTCCAGCAGGCCGTCAATCGACCTGGATGATCCGCCCTTCGCTCGCGCTGCGGTAGATACTGGTGATGACAGCAACCGCGTCCCGCCCGTCGAGGCCAACACAATAGGGCTCCGCTCCGTCCAGGATGGCATTGCAGAAATCTTCAAACTGCAGCCGGTGCCCCTCGGTGTCGATGGCCTTGGCATCCGCCGCGCCTCCGCCTGAAAGCCCCTCACGGGGCCCGTATTTCTCGCGAATCTCTTCGTCCCCGGGCTGCTCATCGGCAAACTCCCACTGGACAATCGTCTCATCCTCCATCACCACGTTGCCGCCGGAGCCTGAGATCTCGATACGAATCCTGGCGCCGGGCCACGCAGCAGTCGTCCCCTCGATCACTCCAAGGGCGCCGTTTTTATAGCGCACGGTGGCGGTGGCTACATCTTCAACCTCGATGCGTTCATGAGCGACCGTGGCCACATGCCCGCAGACCGTATCAACCCCTCCCATGATCCACTGGACGAGGTCGATCCCATGGATCCCCTGGTTCATCAGGGCGCCCCCGCCATCAAGCTTCCAGGTACCTCTCCAGCCTCCCTGGTCGTAGTAGGCCTGGTCGCGAAACCACTTGATCGCAACATCTCCAAGGCTGAGGGTGCCGAAACGTCCCTCCTCAACCGCCGCCTTCAACAGCCTGCTGGTGTCAAAAAAGCGCCGGGGGAAAATCGCCCCGAGCGTCACGCCGTTGTCGTTGCAGGCAGAGATGATCTGGTCGATTCTCTCGGTGGTCACCTCAACCGGCTTCTCCACCATGACGTGTTTACCGGCGGCAGCCGCAGCAAGCGACGGCTCAAGGTGAGAGCCGCTGGGAGTACAGATCGATACAATGTCGACTCCGTCATCGGCGAGCAGCTCCTCCATGTTCGAGTAGGCCTTCCTGCCGAACTGCTCAGCACGCTTTGCCGCAAGCTCCGGCACCATGTCG
>CAJWZY010000126.1 GCA_913050545.1 uncultured bacterium
TGATGATGAAATAGAGGCAATGACAAAGTTAGGATATAAGGTAAAAATTATTAAATCATCTCCAAGAAATATTAAATTAACTTACCAAGATGATGTTAAAGTCATAAAAGATTTGATGAAAAAAAACATGTAGGCATTAAGAGGATAGACAATTTGAGAGGCTTAGCCTACTGTTGGAACAGCGCTGCCATAAAAGCCATTGAATCAAAACCATTAGGTGAAGAATCCCCTTATTGGCCTCAAATTGTTGACTGGAATGGCTCAAATAAAGAGAGCTTTTCAAATAATCTTACTTTCAATACTTGTAATGTGGATTATCGAAGGCATGAGAGAGTTTTTTTTCCAGTCTCGAGAGAATGTCGGGCTGAAATCGTGAGTTGTGCCATCCCTTATAGGAATTCATTTGGTAACAATGATAATGCTGCCTTTGGCCTCAATCTTCCTCTTGGTGGAGAGAAGAGCCTTCTTGTAGCCATCCAGGTTGGGAATGGGAATCAATCCCGAGACACAAGCGTCTTGAATCAGACGCTCGAGAGCAGGGTGTTGCTCCAAGGCGTCGACCATCTTCTTCCTGAGCTCCTCGCGAACATCATTCAGGGTGAGTCCCTGCTTTTCGTAAAGATCAGCCAGCTTGATACGCCCTGCCGCGGCGTCTCCACGCCCGAGATCTCTCGACATCCCGTCAAGGAGCTCCTCCACCTCGCTCTCGATCTCTTCCTTTGAGACCTTCAGCTCGCGTCTCTCGGCCTCCTGCAGAAAGATCTCTTCCTTGATAACCTCCGACAGGAGGGTCATCTCGCCAAACTGCCTGAAAACAGACTCGAGAAAATCACCACGCGTCAGTGCCCGCCCATGGATCCGTACAAGCACCTCCTCTGGATGGGCAAAAAATCTCTCGATCCCCTCTGCGGCAGGCGATGGGGAGGCCGGCCTTCTCTGCGCAGCATAATCCGCCGCTGAACGTCGCGGCGAATTCCTGCAACCCAATGGAACAAGGGTCAACACCAGTAGCAGTAGCCTGTATTTCATGTTCACGAATATACAGGTTTGCCCGGAGAAAAACCGCCCCACGCTGACAAAATGCCTCACCTGCGGAAGCAAATGATTGCAGAAAAACCTGCCCGGTCGGTTTATCCTGCTCCCAGTCGCCAACCACAATCCCGGGGAGCACCATGAGCAGAGAGAGACCGGCTGACAGCCTGCGCCAGATCGAAATCAACACCGAATTCCTCCAGCAACATCCGGCCACCGTACTCTATTCAAGCGGACTGACCCGGGTTCTGTGTGCAGCAACGCTGGAGAAGGGCGTGCCGGGGTTTCTCGAGGGCAGCAACAAGGGGTGGGCAACCGCCGAGTATGACCTGCTGCCTGCCTCGGTGGGTTCGCGACGCTCCCGCGAACGCGGCGGCAAGTTGTCGGGAAGAACCCAGGAAATCCAGCGCCTGATTGGAAGATCCCTCAGGGCTGTCCTCGACCTGGAAAAGCTCACCGGCTGGACATTGAAAATCGACTGCGATGTGCTGCAGGCAGATGGAGGCACCCGCACAGCCTCTGTTAACGGCGCCTACATTGCTTCTGTGATCGCCCTCCAGAAGGCCCTGGCCGATGGCCGCCTCAGCGAACAACCACTGGTTGAGGCCATCGGCGCCATCAGTGTCGGGGTCGTCGGAGACGACATCCTCCTTGACCTCGACTATTCCGAAGATTCGAGGGCAGATGTCGACTTCAACGTGGTCCAGACCGAGGGAGGGCGCTTCCTCGAGGTCCAGGGAACGGCCGAAGGCGAGCCCTTCTCGCGTGAACAGCTTGACCGACTCCTTGACCTTGCCACCACCGCGATCCAGGAGATCATCTCCCGGCAGAAAGAGTTGATCGCCCAGCTCGACTGATACCCCCAGTTCCTTTTGATCCGGCCGCCGAGGCGTTAGAATAAAAGGAAAGGAAATCCCGGCACCTGCCCATGAGAACCCCACTCCTCCTGATCCCTCTCCTGCTCAGCAGCTTTTTCACACCAGCTGCCCGCGGCGACATCGTCTACCTTCGTGACGGCAAGACCATCGAGGGAAAGGTCACACGGAACGAGAATGACAACACCTACCGGATCGATACGACCCGGGGCTCTGTGATCAAGCCGGCCAATGACATCCAGCGAATCGTGAAGGCCAAGCTTCCACAGGAAGTCTTCACCGAACGCTTCGTCTCTGTCGACAGGGCTGACCTCAACGAGCTGGCATCCCTGGTCACCTGGGCACGTGAAAAATACCTGGTCACCCAGAAACAGAAGGTCTGCGGGCTCATACTGAAGATTGACCCCAACCACGAGATGGCCCGCAGGGAGCTGGGCTACACGGTTTTTGAAAACGAATGGATACTCGAAAAAGACCTCCGCAAGAAGCAGCTCGACCTTGGCCTGGTCAAGTACAAGGGGGAATGGGTCAGCAGGAAAGAGCAGTCGCGGCTCATCTTCAAAGAGGAGACTGAACGGCTCACCACGCTCTTCAAAAGTGTCGAGTCTGACAACCATATCGTGGTGGATTACGCCGTCCGCAAGATCATGGCCTATAAGGGGGAGCGCCCCTATGAGCTTTTCACCCCCTACCTCAGCTCCCCCCACGAGAGCGTTCGACTGGTAGCTGTAAGCGCGCTCAGCCAGTTCCCAGCAACGGCTAAGGGCAGGCGGAAAGAGCCCCCCCAGGAGGCGGTAGAGGCCGCACGGAAGCTCTTCAACCTGGCCCTCGCCGAACCCAGCCCCAAGGTGCTCAAGGTAACCAGCATCTGCCTGAGAAAATTCCATCCAGATGAGACCTTTCGCCAGGCGCTGGGGACCCTGGTTAAACCTGGGGATGCGGGAGCCATCGAGCGAGCCCGGGAAATCGCCACCACGCTTCTGCTCAAAAAACGGATCCCCCGTGTCTTTGACCTCCTGGTTACTACAGAACCTGCCACCGAAAAAGGCGGCATCGCAGAGGTGAAGGAGAACAAGGAAATACTCCAGCTGCTGAGCAGCTCACTGGGAGTGAACCACGGCTACGAAAAGGAAGACTGGAAAAAATGGTGGGAAGAAAACGAGTGGCGTTTTCGGGATGTCCCCTGAAGCAGAAGCCGGCTGCCCCTCCCTCTGAAATCCGGCAGTCTCCAGTCTCAAAACCATGTTCATGGAGTAAACATGCTGCTGGTGGGAACAGGTAACCTTCACAAACTTGAAGAGATCGCGGCCATACTGCAGGACTTCTCCATGGAGGCCGTCAGCCTTGACTACCTGCCTCCTGTTGAAGAGGTCGAGGAAACCGGCTCGACCTTCAGAGAGAACGCAAAACTCAAGGCGGACTACTTCTCCCGGGTTGCCGCGAGTCTCGACCCGCAGAAACGTCCCAGCTGGGTAATCGCCGATGATTCCGGGCTTTGCGTTGATGCTCTCGACGGCGGCCCCGGGGTCTATTCCGCCCGCTTTGCAGGAGAAAACTGCAGCTATGCAGACAACAACAGGAAGCTCCTGCAGACCCTTGAGGGGCTGCCAGCCGGGCAGAGAGCCGCCCGGTTCGTCTGCACGATCTGCTGCGTTCCAGTCCTGGATGACCCGGGCCTGGAGCCGCCGACGCTGTTTTACTGCGAGGGAACCTGCCCCGGGCAGATCGCAACTGGCGAGGCGGGGACAGGAGGCTTCGGCTACGACCCGATTTTCGTGGAAGAAAGCACCGGAAAAACCTTCGCTGAACTCGAGGCTGAAGAGAAAAACCGGTTGAGCCACCGGGGGCAGGCTCTTCGGGATTTCAGACTTAAATTCGCCGACCTCTGCAAAACGTGAACGACCTCGCCCACATCGGGCTCTTTTCAACCCCTGCGAGGTTGGACGGACAATAGGACCCGTGCTAATATGCGCGCATGAGCAGCAGGCCTAATGAGCCGGAACGATCCGAAGAGAAATCCGGCGAGGAGACAACGGAACTGTCCCTGTTCGACAAATTCCGTGACAATATCGAGGCGTTCGTCGTAGCCGTTATCCTCGCGGTATTCGTACGGCATTTCGCGGTTGAAGCCTTTGAGATCCCGACCGGTTCGATGGCGCCGACGCTTTTCGGTATGCATGTGCGGGTCGAGAGTCCCAATACCGGCCACACCTTCGAGGTCGGCATCCGCAGCGACTCAGCAACCGGCACCCTGCTGATTCATCCTGAGACCTACGTGGTCTGCGCTGAAGATTGCCCCAACCAGCATTGCAGCCTGGAACTGCACGCCAGGACCTCCAATGGAGGTCTCCTGGGAAGTTACGGTAACCACAGCACCAGCCGCGACCTCGCGGAGTCAGCAATAGCCCGTGCACCGGACAGGATCCCAATCAGGTGCGAATCCTGCAGGGAAAAATGGGAGACCGGCCGGGGCTCTCTCAAGGTAACCCAGGCTACCCTTCGAACACTCAGGTGCCCCCTGAGTGAGCACTTCTGGGAACAGGTCATCGAGACATCGGCTGTGACCGGGGGAAACAAGATCCTGGTCAACAAGTTCGCCTACGACCTGGGGAAGCCGGAGCGCTGGGATGTCATCGTCTTCGCCTTTGACCAGTGGAAGAATTACATCAAGAGGCTCGTCGGCCTGCCGGGGGAGAAGATCGACCTGGTCGGAGGAGACCTCTATGTTGACGGAAAGATCGAACGCAAACCGAATCACCCATATATCCAGGACGTGCTGTGGAAGAAAAGATCAGACAGCTCGATCAGGGAGGGAGGCCTGAGCCAGGTCGAGGCCTGGAAAGAACCGGAAGGAACCGGGGCCGGAGCCTGGGAGAAACTCACCGACGGCCGCTGGAGCCTCAACTCATCGAAAAGCAGCGAGCCCGCCCTGCTGGAATACCAGCGTCTATTCGACAACTACATCCCCTACAACTCCCTGTCGCCGAGGAGGAGGACCCATCCAGATCGGGAGTCCCGTCCGGCTGGACCCGGCGGTGGCCATACCGTCGGCGATATCAAGCTCAGCTTCACCGTGACCCCTTCAACTCCCGGGGGCTGGATAGGAGCTGAGGTCCGCGACGGCAACTGGACCTTCCAGCTGCGCCTGCCCACCGGCAAGTCATCTCCTGGCCGTCTCGCAGTGATTGAACGCCTGGAGAACGAACCCCGGTCGGATGTTAAGAACCCGCGCAAGCTGAGGTTTCCCCAGCCGTCCCTTTTCATGGAGAGAGACGATGTCGCATTGGAGCTCAACGTAAAAAGCAGGATTGACCTGGTCAATTGCGATGACTGCCTGGTGGTACGGATCAACTCGGAGGAGATCTTCAGCCTGCAGGAGGCTGAAGGTTATATCAGCGTCCTGGACGTCGACAACCCCCCTCCCCCGGCCCCTTACTCGGCCTATTATCTCTGGATCCTGGGGAGCCGGGTCGATGCCAACGTGGAGGCTATCGAGCTCTACCAGGACAACTACTACATTCCCGACGGAAAGTACGGAAAGGATGGGATCCAGCTTCGCGAAAACCAGTTTTTTGCCCTTGGCGACAACAGCCCATCCTCCTCCGATGGCAGATTCTGGGGACACGTACCGGGAAACAATTTGCTGGGAAAGGCCCTGCTGGTCTTCTGGCCGGCATGGCCCTGGAACTACCAGGGACGCTTCATACGTTGAATGAAGAAGAGGAGATGAACTCATGATGACAGAAAAAGACCCTGCAGCCGAAGCGGATACAGCTTCTGAGACAACCGTCTCCACCCTGGATCCTTCCGGTGAGCAGAAGCCCCTCCTGCAGGTAGAGGGGCTTACCAAGAGCTATGCCGGCAGGCTCGTTGTCCAGGGCGTCAGCTTCACCGTCGAGCAGGGAAAGATCATCGGGCTGCTCGGAAAAAACGGGGCCGGCAAGACAACCACCTTCCGAATGACAATAGGAATGGTACGCCCCGAGCAGGGGAGCATCTCCTTCATGGGGAAGAACATTACCAACTACCCGATGTATAAGCGGGCGCGACTGGGAATGGGATACCTCTCGCAGGAGCCGAGTGTCTTCCGGGGGCTGACGGTCGAACAGAACCTCAACGCCATCCTGGAGCTCTCACCCATGCCAACGGCCGACCGTGTTCGAAAACGTGACGAGCTGGTCGAAGAATTCGGCCTCGGCAGGCTCCTGAACTCCAAGGCGGCTGTTCTTTCAGGCGGCGAGAAGAGACGCCTCGAAATAGCCAGGGCGCTCATCATGGAACCCCGCCTGATCCTGCTGGATGAGCCCTTCAGCGGGGTGGATCCGATAGCGGTCAGCGAGATCCAACAGATCATCCTCAAGCTGACGGAAAGAGGCATCGGCATCCTGCTGACTGACCACAATGTCCGTGAAACACTCAACACAACGGATCGGTCCTACATCATTCTCGATGGACGAATTATTGCCCATGGGGACCAGCAGGAGATCCTCTCTGACCCGAATGCCCGCAAGTACTACCTCGGCGAACGCTTTGAAATGTAACCACTGCAGACCCCACCCTGTGAATCCAACCCCAATACGATGAAAAATTCTTTCTTTGAAAAGATCCTGTCAGGGAACAATTCTCTTTATGACAGGCTCCTGGCGGGTGTGCTCTCCTGGCTCGTTCCGGGAGCTGGCTACTTT
>CAJWZY010000127.1 GCA_913050545.1 uncultured bacterium
AGACGCCTCTTCCGCGGCCGAGCATCGATACCGGGATGGGACTCGAGCGCATGGCGATGATCATGCAGGGAGTGGACACGGTCTACGAGACAGATGTCCTGCGCGGGCTGATCGCAGAGGTAGAGAAGCTGACCGGGGTCGCGTACGACCCGGGGGAGAAGGGGGTTCCCCACCGGGTGCTTGCCGACCACATACGCTCCCTCGCATTCTGCCTGGCCGATGGCGCAGAGATATCAAATGAGGGGCGTGGCTACGTTCTCAGGAGAATCCTCAGGCGGGCTGCGCGCTACGGGCGCAAGCTGCAGGCGGAGGGTTCGATTCTCAACCGGCTGGTGGGGGTCGTGGTGGACAGCATGGGTGAGGCCTATCCGGAGCTGGTTGAGAACCAGGAGTTCATCACCGAGGTGGTCAGTAGCGAGGAGGAGCGCTTCGGCAAGACCCTCGACCGCGGCATCGAGCTCTTCGAGAACGAGATCGGCAGGATGGCGGAGGCCGGCGAGAAGACCGTCAGCGGAGAAAAGATGTACCTGATGTGGGACAGCTATGGTTTCCCGGCCGACCTGACCCAGAGAATGGCCGAGGAGGCCGGCTTTGGTGTGGACATGGAACGTTTCGAAGAATGCATGGGCGAGCAGCGTGAGCGCAGCCGCCAGGCTTCGGACTTCTCCGTGAGCACCAGTTTCGATTCCGTTCCCGACACGGAGTTTGTCGGCTACGACAGCCTCGACTGCGAGGGAGAGCTGCAGGCTGTGGAGGAGACCGATGGGAGCTTCCAGGTGGTTGTTTCACGATCACCCTTCTATGGTGAGAGCGGCGGCCAGGTGGGGGACCAGGGAGTCATCTCCGGCGACAATTTCCGCCTGGCGGTGGAAAACACGCAGCGCGATGGTGGCCGCATGATCCACGTCTGCAGGTTGATCGATGGGGAGGCGGGGGACCTCGCTGCCGGGGCGGCTGTCAGGGCGGAGGTCGATGCGCCAACGCGCAGGGCGACGGAATGCAACCACTCGGCAACCCACCTTCTGCACGCCGCCTTGCGCGAGATCCTCGGCGACCATGTTCACCAGAAGGGATCACTGGTCGATCCCTCGCGCCTGCGCTTTGATGTCACCCACTTCAGCGGCATCGAGCCCGGGGAGCTTCAGCAGGCCCAGGAGCTTGTCAACCAGCAGGTGCGGGCGAACCTGCCGGTGGAGATCAACGAGATGGACAAGGATGAGGCCATCGAGCAGGGAGCCATGGCCTTCTTCGGAGAGAAATACGGCGACCGGGTTCGCGTTGTCCGGATGGGAGATTTCTCCGTCGAGCTCTGTGGGGGAACGCATGTTTCCCGCACAGGTGATATTGGTTCCTTCGCCCTGACGAGCGAGGGGTCGGTTTCATCCGGCGTGCGTCGAGTGGAGGCGCTGACCGCCCGCGGGGCCGAGAGCTGGCTCGATGGCAGGGTCCAGCTGATCGATGATCTTGCCAGGCTGTTGAAGGTATCGGCTGAGCGGGTGGAGGAGCGGATCTCGCGCCTGCTTGAAGAAAACAAGGAGCTGAAGACCAGGGCGCCCGCAGCAGCGCCTGCTGCGGAGGGTGATTTCGAGAAGAAGAAGATCGGTGAGATCCTGTTCGTTTCAGGAATCTTCGAGGGGCTCGATGGAAAGAGCCTGCGGGATTGTTTTGACCGCGTTAAAAAAGAATCCGAAAAGGTGATTGCCGTTCTCATCGCTCCCGGGGAGGACAAGGTGCAGGTGCTGGTGGGAGTAACTCCCTCGTTGACTGCCGAGGGCTGGAAGGCGGGAGATATTTTCCAGGCCGGTGCAGAGCAGATTGCCGCCCGCGGAGGCGGGAGGCCGGAAATGGTACAGGCCGGCGGGACGAACCCGGATGGGGCCAGTGGGGCTCTAAAGAGCATGGAGAGCCGTGTAGAGCAGGGTCCGGGATCTTAGAGGCTTTTCCTTTTCGGTCCATGGCCATAGCTTGACATAGGCAGGACTCGAACCTAAAATGGCTCGATTCTATTGAGCGGCTGTGGGGGATTTGGCCCTAAGCCCTTCATTTTCAGACAGTTAAAAGTATTTATTCCTGGTGATTAAATGGCAGTCCCAAAGAGACGCACTTCCAAGTCAAAAAAAGGAATGAGGCGTTCCCATCACAGGCTCACAGTGCCGACCCTGGTGAAGTGCAGCAATTGCAGTTCCATGAAGCCCAGGCATCGGATTTGTCCCGTCTGCGGCTATTACCGCGGAAAGTCCGTTATTGCGGCTGAGGACTTTACCGGGGGAGTTATCCGGTTGCCGTTGACGCCATGGGCGGGGATCGTGCTCCCGCCGAGGTCGTTCGTGGGGCTATACGGGCGGTTGAAGAGGTGGAAGGACTGCGGGTAGATCTCGTTGGCGCCGAGGCTGACATCCGCCAGGAGCTCGAGGCTGCCGGCTGGCAGGGCGAGAGCATCTCGCTGGTTCCGGCGACCGAGGCAATCGGCATGGGAGAGAGTCCTGTCGAGGCCGTCAGGGCGAAGAAGGACTCATCGATTGTCGTCGGCCTGAAACGGGTTCGCGATGGGAAATCCTCTGCCTTTGTAAGCGCAGGAAATACAGGCGCCGCTGTGGCAGCCTCTTCACTCTTTTTGCGTACCCTTCCCGAGGTCACCAAGGCAGGAATTGCCGTGGTATTGAAGGTCGGGGTGAAGCCGCTGATTCTCATGGATGTTGGCGCCAACGTGGAGGCCAAGCCTGAACACCTGCTGCAATACGCGGTGATGGCCGGTCTCTACGCTTCCCTGATTCATTCGGTGGAAGATCCTGCTGTCGGGCTGCTCAATATCGGCGAGGAGGGAGCCAAGGGAAACCGCCTGGCGAAAGAGACTCATGATCGCTTTGGCGACATCGGGATAAACTTCCAGGGCAATATTGAGGCGGTGGAGTTGTTCAGGGGTAAATGCGATGTCGTTGTCTGCGATGGTTTCACCGGTAACATAGTTCTCAAGCTGGCGGAGGGCCTGGCCGAGCGCCTGTTCCTGCTCTTTGAAGAAGGCGCCAGTGAGGTGGCTTCCAGTATTGCGGGCATCGCTGATTCAGCGCAGGGTGAGCTGAAAGAGGTGATTTCCCAACAGGTCCAGTCGGGTCTTTCCAGGCTTGGATCGAGGATCGATTATGCTGAATCAGGTGGAGCTCCGCTGCTGGGAGTGAACGGGACTGTAATCGTTTCGCATGGCCGCAGTGGTGCCAGGGCGATTTCCAATGCCATCCAGCTGGCGAATAAAATGGCGGAGGTCGACATCAACGGCCTGATCGTGCAGAATCTACGCGCCAAAGATTCCCTGGCGGCAGATTGAGTGGCAGAGGACTGAAGAGGAGCTGAGTCGAGGTAGGAAAATGTATGAATGTCGTATAGCGGGTACAGGCCGGTACGTACCTGAGAGAATCCTGTCCAACAAGGATCTCGAAGAAATGGTTGATACCAGCGACGAATGGATCATCCAGCGTACGGGTATTCGGGAGCGTCATATTGCCGCCGAGGATGAATCGACCAGTGATCTTGCGCTGCAGGCCGCCCGCAGCGCGCTGGAACAGGCAGGCCTCGGTCCGCTGGATCTTGATGCGATTATCCTCGCGACCCTGACGCCTGACACCTATTGTCCCGCGGGTGCCTGCTATGTGCAGAAGCTGCTTGGGGCTGAGAATGCCTGCGCCTTTGACCTCAGTGCCGCCTGCACCGGGTTCGTATACGGAATCACGGTCGGCTCCAGCCTGGTGCGTTCCGGGGTACACAGCAACGTGCTGGTGATCGGCGCAGAGACCCTGTCGCGCGTCATCGATTATTCCGATCGCAATACCTGTATTCTTTTCGGTGATGGGGCCGGCGCGGCTGTCCTCTCGAGGGCCGAGGAGGGAAGCGAATCAAGGCTGCTGGACCACTACCTGCGCTCCGATGGCAGCGGGGCGGACCTGATTATCATGCCGGGTGGGGGGTCGAGACAGCCTGCTTCAGTGGATACGGTGGAGGCAAAGCAGCACTTTCTTTCCATGCAGGGCAGCGACGTCTTCAAGTTTGCCACCAGGAGCATGCAGGTCCTTATCGAGACAGCTATCGAGCGCAACGGGATCTCGATCTCTGACCTCGATCTCGTTGTGCCGCACCAGGTCAACTCCCGCATCATCGATACCGTTCTGCGCAAGATCGACCTCCCTGAAGAGAAGATCTATCTCAACCTTCAGCGCTACGGTAACACCTCGGCGGCTTCTGTACCCATGGCCCTGCACGAGGCGGCCGAGGAAGGGCGCATCGAGCCGGGCAACCTGGTGCTGCTGGTCGCCTTCGGAGCAGGTCTGACCTGGGGGTACAACCTGGTTCGCTGGTAGCAGGGGTTTTCCCATCGAAGCGGTTGCACGATGGGGATTATTCAGAGGATGGAGAAGAGCAAATGAGCGCTGAGCAGGACAATACCGGTTTCGCCTGTCTTTTTCCCGGGCAGGGAGCCCAGGCTGTCGGGATGGCGGTAGATTTGTGTGCAGAGTCACCACGCGCCCACGAAGTTTTTCGCCGTGGGGGAGAAATTCTCGGTTTCGATATCCTGGCAGTCTGCGCGGAAGGCCCGGCCGAGGAGCTGAATGCCACCCGCATCAGCCAGCCGGCTATTTTTCTTCACTCCATGGCAGTTCTCGAGGCCCTGGCCGAACGCCGAGGGGTTGAAGGGAGTTTCGGGCAGGGGCTCGCTGCCGCTGCCGCCTCCGGTTTGAGTCTTGGAGAATATTCGGCGCTGGTATTTGTCGGGGCGCTGGAGTTTGAGGATGCCTTGCAGGTGGTCGGCAAGCGTGGCGAATTCATGCAGGAGGCCTGTGACCAGGGAGAGGGCACCATGGCGGCGGTGGTCGGTATGGGCGCCTCCGAGATCGAGGCAGTTGTTACCGGGACCCGGGAGGCCGGCTTTGAGGTCGGTGTGGCGAATTATAATTCTCCGGCTGAGACGGTGATCTCAGGCTCCACCGAGGGTGTTGCGGAGTGTTCGAGGAGGCTGGAGGAGGCCGGGGCGAGGAAGGTGGTTGCCCTGCGAGTGGCTGGAGCCTATCACTCGGTCCTGATGGAGTCAGCGACCAGGAAGCTTCAACCCTGGCTCGAGGACCTTTCAATTTCCGTGCCCCGACTGCCTTTTTTCGGTAATTATCCGGGAGCACGGGTTGAAGATCCCGAGGAGATTCGTGAGGGATTGCTGCGGCAGATTGAGAACCCGGTTCGGTGGGAACAATGTGTACGAGGCGTACTGGCTATGGGTTGTTCGACAGCACTGGAGCTGGGACCCGGGAAGGTCCTCCGTGGCCATGTGCGCAAGATTGACCGCGAGGCCGTGGTCGAGTCTATTAGCGATATCGTGTCGCTGGACAATATGGGCGTTGTTCCTGTATAGGATGAGCCTGGTTTCAAGCGCTTGAGTTTTTCATTGGAAGATAAAGATGAGTGAATCCGCATTACCTCTTAAAGGCCAGGTAGCCGTGGTGACTGGAGCATCTCGAGGCATCGGGCGCTCGATTGCGATGAAGCTTGCCTCTGAAGGTGCCGACCTGGTGTTGAGCGCAAGGGGCGTTGAGGGCGTTGAGGCGGTGGCAGCAGCAGTGCGAGAGGAATGCCCCGACTGCAGGGTACTGCCCCTGGGCTGTGATGTTTCTGACTGGGACAGTGTCTCTGCCCTGGTTGACAGGACCCTTGAAGAGTTCGACCGCCTGGACTTCCTGGTAAACAATGCTGGTATCACCAGGGATAACCTGGTGCTGCGAATGAAGCAGGAAGAATGGGATGCGGTCATCGCCACCAACCTGACAGGTGTGTTCAATACCTGCCGGCTGGTCGCGCGCCAGATGCTGCGGCAGCGATCCGGCCGGATCATCAATATCACCAGCGTTGTCGGGTTGCTTGGCAATGCTGGGCAGGTTAACTACGCCGCGAGCAAGGGCGGTATTATCAGCCTGAGCTATTCCCTGGCGCGCGAGATGGCATCAAGAGGCGTCCTGGTGAATGCCGTGGCGCCGGGATTTATCGAGACAGACATGACTGCGGCCATGTCGGATGAAGCCCAGGAGGCTATGGCGGACAGCATTCCCCTGTCCAGGATTGGAAAACCTGAGGAAATTTCGTCGGTGGTAGCCTTCCTGTGTAGCCCCGGCGCGAGTTATATTACTGGAGAAGTTATTCGTGTGGATGGTGGGCTTGCCACTGGTTGCTGAGGACTGTGTCCGAGGTAATGGCGCCTACCCGCCTGGTTTTATTGGAGAAAGAAAAAATGGCTGATATCAATGCAAAGGTAGTAGAGATTGTTGCCGAGAGGCTCTCGGTTGGAGCGGATACCGTCAAGCCCGAGAGCAGCTTCATCAACGACCTGGGAGCTGACTCCCTTGACATCGTAGAGCTGGTGATGGAGTTCGAGGAAGCCTTCGATATCCAGATCCCGGATGAAGAGTCAGAAAGCATCCGCACGGTCGGTGAAGCGGTGGCCTACATCGAAGGCGTCACTGGTGGTGGCGGCGACGATGCTGGCGGCGACGATGCTGGCGGCGACGATGCCGGTGGCGACGATGCTGGCGGCGACGATG
>CAJWZY010000128.1 GCA_913050545.1 uncultured bacterium
GTGTCGAGCCAGGAGGTATCCCCGGGCAGGAGCTCCACGGGCAGCTCTCCCCGTTCGAGATAGGCCCTGTTCACATCGGTAATCTCCAGCTCCCCACGTGCCGATGGCTCGAGCCCGCGGGCGAATTCCGCGGCCTGGTGGTCGTAGAAGTAGAGGCCGGTGACGGCCAGGCTGGAGGCCGGCTCCGTCGGTTTCTCTTCCAGGGAGACGGCCCTGCCGCCGTCGTCCATCTCGACAATTCCAAAGCGCTCAGGGTCTTCGACCTCGCAGGCGAACACGGTGGCGCCTTCCTGCCGCGCAGCGGCGTTCTCGAGGCAGCTTGCAAAGCCGGCGCCGTAGAACACGTTGTCGCCCAGCGCGAGGGCTACCCCGCCTGCGCCGGTAAAATCCGCGCCGATGATCAGCGCCTCGGCGATGCCGCGCGGTTGCTCCTGGACAGTGTGGCTGATCGAGATACCCAGCTGGGAGCCATCACCGAGCAGCTGTTGAAAGCTGGCGCTGTGGGAGGGGGAGGTGATCAGCAGGATCTCCCGGATCCCTGCCCGCATCAGGTTGGCCAGTGGATAGTAGATCAACGGCTTGTTGTAGACCGCCAGCAGCTGTTTGTTCAGGGCCGTGCTCAGCGGTTTCATCCGCGAGCCCGATCCGCCTGCCAGCAGGATTCCCTTCATTCTGTTCTCTCTCCTCCGCGGATTTCACGGTCCTGGGTTAAAAAGCCGGGACGGCCGACAATAACTGATACGCAGCCCGGCCCTTCCATCTTCAAAAAGATTTCCAGGTGCGGACGAGGTGCGCCAGTTTGTGCTTCGACAATGTTTTATACCAGCTTCAGTGTTTTCCGGGTTATCCATTCAAGAGCCAGGAGCGCGATCAGCACCAGGGCCATTCCCCAGGGGTAGTCCAGTGCCGCGTAGGTATAGGTGCGCTCGACAGTCCGCGTTTTTACCGGCAGGTGGGTAGCCGCGCCTGCCGCGCCGGAGAGGGGAATATAGGCGCCTCCTGAGAGTTCTGAGAGCTGGCGGAGGTTGTTCTCGTGGCAGAAAATTCCCAGCGATTCATTTTCTGCAGCGGGCTCCACTGCAAAGAGGATCTTCGCCCGGTCCGCGCGGCTGGAATAGTTTTCGAGAGAGGCGATGTCGAGGGTCAATTCGAACTCCCAGGCTTCCCCGCTGGCGGCAGCCCCGGGCCGCGACAGCAGGGGTGCATATTCCCTCGAATTGAGGGCCCCCCGGTAGCGTCCCCCGCTGCCGGGTATGGACTCGAGGCGTACTCGAAGCTGGCGCGGTGTTTCCCCAGGCTCCTGCACGGGCTGGATCACCGCATCGACAAGACCATTCTCGATCTCGCCCCCGGCACCCGGTTCGATCAGGGCAGAGATCTCGATGGTGTCGGGGAAGCGGTAGACGGCCTTGTCGGTTCCCAGCCGGACCTTGTCGTCGGCGGCGTTCAATTGTTCTGAAACAGCCCAGCGGATGACCTGGCCCCAGAATCTCCTGTAGAGCAGGTCGCCGAAGCGAAGTCGCCATCTCCAGGTCGAGTCGATCCCGCTGAAGAATATTTTTCCAGCCCCGATCTCTCGTGATACCAGGACCGGGGCCTTTTCGCCGCCTGCTGTGGCCAGCAGCCGGCTGCCACTGGCCACAGCCTTGAGCGGGTAGTACCAGCGCGGAGCCGGGAGCAGCTCCCAGAGCTCTGCGTTTCTCTGCCGCCCGGGGACCAGCCGGCAGATCTCTGACTCTTCGCCTGCGGCTGTGAGCGCCAGGGAGGCCCCGTTGCGGGCCAGCTGTGCCCCGAGCTCACGTCCCGGTGGCGGCAGGAGCAGCTCGACGGGCATCAACTCCTCCAGGCCGGTGCCCTGCCAGGCTGACGGCATGGCTGCTGGGCCCGCAACGAGGATGATGGTTCCTCCCCGGGACCTGACGTATTCAAGCAGGGCCTCCTGGAGCTCCTCGGCCAGCAACCCCGGCTCGACATCTCCGAGTATGATCGCATCGTAGGCGTAGAGGGCTTCGGGAGTGCGCGGGAATGCATCCGGGAGCTTTCGCTGCGGCGGCGCGGGGACCAGGAAGGAATCGAGGCTGATCTTCTCATCCCGGTCCCAGGTGTTTTTCAGGTAACGGTATTCCCATCTCGGTGCTCCTTCGAGGTAGAGGACCCTGGCCTTGTCATCGAGCACCTCCAGCCACACCTCGCCCCGGTTGTTTTCCTCCAGCGCTTCGCCCTTGACGCTCTCGAAGCCGATGCTCAGCTTGTGGCGGCCGGGTTCATCAATCCTGAAACGAAGCGGCCAGTGGGAGATGCCCTCGCGGGGGAGGTCATCGATGAGGAAGGAGCCGAGCTCGCGGTCGCCTTCGCGAACGCTTACGGTCAACTCCGGAACCTCGATGGCAGTGCTCTGGAGGGTAATCTCGGCACTGATCTCGTCGCCACTGAACACCTTTCCCGGTGCCTCGACAGCTTCAAGGGAAACGTCGGGCGGTGGGTCGGCTCTGCCGATCCCCACGGAGATGATGGGTATTCCCAGGGTGCCCAGTGAGCGGGCGGCCTGCCTGGGATCGCCCGCAGCGTTGTGGTTTCCATCGCTGAGAAGAATGATCCCGGCGAGGTCCTCGCGCGGGCTCTTGAGCGCTCTCTCGAGGATCGGGGTACCGAGATCCGTTCCCGATGAAGTCGCCGCCTTGAGCTTCCCCGGCGTTCCGGGTAATTCCACCAGCTTTTGTGAGAGGGTATGGAAGGAGAGCCGGAATTTCCGGCGGAGGTCTTCAGTCCACCTTGAAGAGAGCAATTGCTCCGCAGCCGCCAGCCTCGATACGGAGTCTCCGTCCTGCCCGGCATCCGCGATTTCCATGCTTGGCGATGTATCAATTATCACCAGGACCTCGCCGAGTTTTTCATCATCCTCCGTTTTGACAAGGGCTGGATCTATGAGCAGGAAGCTGATGAAGGCCAGCAGAAGGATTCTCAGTGAGGTGACGGTCCAGCCTGCCAGTGGACCGCAGGAACGCCGGTCAGCCCGGTAGAGCCAGATAGAGAGGGCTGTCGCCGCCAGGAGAAGAACAGGAAGTGACCACAGGGGCAGCCAGCTGCTGGTAAGTGTCATGCTGCGCCTCCAGCTGGTTCCGCCGTTTTCGAGGAGCGCATCCCCCGCAAGAGCAGGAGCTCCGCCACCAGCAGTGCCAGGCCCATCAGGAGGGCATAAGGCCAGTGTTCCAATTCGACCACGGCTGTCTGCAGGGAGCTCGTGCTCTCCTGGGAATGGCTGCCAAGGCGTCCACCGAGGGCTTCCGCCACCTTCTGCCGGGTGTCCTCCTCGAGCCGGCGAAGATCTGATTCCCCCGGGTTCGTGTTGACGGCCCGGATTTCGCTGCGCCGGGAGCCGTTCCCTTTACTGAAATCGAAAGAGTAGAATCCCGTTTCCCGGGTGCTCTTCCAGCTGAATGCCGGCTTTCCCTTGAACTCCGAGGTGTCGACAAGGCTGCTCTCACCCCCCGGGGGGGTGACCCTGACCTTGCCGGCTGTTTCCGCTGTGTCCAGCGCCAGGTCGATGGGCCGGCCCTGCTCACAGGCAAGGGAAGAGGATGGTCCCAGCGCCAGGTAGCGAACCATGCGGTGGAGCAATGGAACGAAGAGGGGGGTTCGCGGAAGATCGGTATCGGCCGGGCTGGCGGAGGTGAGGAAGAGGATGGTCTTTCCCGTTCCGCGTGGACGCTCGATGATCCAGGGAAGCTCGACTGTCGTCCTGGAAAGGACAGCGGCATTCTCACCGGGAGCCCCGGCCTGCCAGTAGCTCCTGATCGAAACCCGGGCGAGCTCTCCCTCCGAGACGCCCTTGAAGATGGAGAAAACCGGGTGTTCCAGGTCCGTCTGGAGGGGGTGGAGTGTTTCTCCTGCCGCGGTCCTGCGTTTCTCGACGAGCCGGGCAGGCATCAATCCGCGCCCCTCACGCCAGAGCCGGCCGTTGGCGAAATCCCGGTCGGTTTTTTCTCCTGCGAAGATGAGCAGCCCACCGCCCCGGGAGACAAAATCTTCGATGAGGCGAAGCTCGGCTGGCTTCATGGGCTGGATCTCCGAGAGGATGATGACCCTGGATTTTTCAAGGAGCTCACCACTGATGGACTTCATGATCGCCGGGCGGAAGATCACCTCGGGCGGATTGGTTTCGCCGTACCTGGGAAAGAGGGCCAGGTCGATCCAGTGGCCGCCGGCCGCCCGGCCGCTGTCGGGGTTCTCCTGGATAATCGGCACCTCCAGCCGGTCGAGGACCTCGATGACCAGGTGCCGTGCATCATCTGCCCGCAGTCCATCACCGGCGTCTTCGCCGACGATTTCGGCGCTCACCCTGGCGTTGCCGGCGCTGCTGAAGCGGTGGCTGGACAGGACCTCCAATGCGGGCGACCCGGGCTTCACCGGCGGCAGGGGCTGGCTTGAAAGGACCTCTCCATTGACGGTGATTCGCAGCTGGAGCCCCTCGGTTCCAGGGGCCGGGGCGACCTTGACCCGCAGGCCGACAGGCGAGGAGGTGCCGGTGGCCAGCGAATCGCTTTCGAGCTCGATCACGCGATGATTGCGGGGTTCGGCCGCACCGCAATCAACCAGCTCGATCGTTGGTGTGGGGTCAAGGGCACGCAGGCGCGAGGCAAGAAAATCGAGGCTCCCCTCGCCGGCCTGCCCCAGGCTGTGGGCCTGGAAGTCGGTAAAGATGTAGATCTCGCGCACCGTTGATGGCAGCCGGGAGGCGCCCTCAATGGCGTCATCGATGGCGTGCAGGAGCTCGAACCGTCGGGCCCCGAGGCTTATCTCTTCGAGCTCGGCGCGATTTTTTTCCCGGCTGAAGAGCTCACTGGCGGCCTCCTCCGCAGGCCTTGCCGGGTCCAGGAGCAGCGCGGCATCCCCCGGTTTCAGCTCAGCCAGCAGCCGGCGGCCACGAGCTTTTGCCCTCTCCAGCAGGTTGCCGGGTTCGCCATCGGGGCGGTAGGACATGCTGAAGCTGGTATCGAAAGCCAGCACCAGCCCGCGGCTCGATGTGCTGTCTGTGCCGAGCTCTTTCTCAACCAGGCTGACGGGCCCCAGCAGGGCGTAGACGATGAGTGCGAGGGCAAGTGTTCGCACCGAGATCAGCAGCGCTTCCCGCAGGCGCATCCAGCGGAGCTTGCCCTTCTGGCGGTTCAGGAAGAAGCGAAGTGCGGGCCAGTCGATTCTCCGGGCTCGCCGTCTGTCGATGAAATACAGCAGCGCGGGCAGGATGGCGAAGAGCAGCAGGGGCCAGAGCTGGGGGTTGTTGAAGGTGTCGGGTAGGGGGTTCATTGTTGTCGGGAACGAAGATGAAGGAATCGTCCAAGGGTGTTGGCAAAGGGCTCACTGGTTTCCAGGCAGAGGTAATCGACCTCTGCCGCTGAGCATCCCCTGCGGATCGCTGCCTGGTGTTCTGCGAAATTTTCACGGTAGAGCTCGGCCATCTGGCGGGCGTCGAGGCGCACCTCGACGGTGGGGTCCTCGATATCCCTGAGCACCATCCAGCTGTTGAAGGGCAGCTCCCGCTCGGCCGGGTCGAGCACCTGCAGCACGATCACCTCGCTGCCGCGGTGGCGCAGCTGGGAGATCCCCTTGAGGATGGAGCGCTCATCGTCGAGCAGGTCGGAGACCAGGATCACCAGGGAGCGCGGCTCGATGCGCTCGGCGAGATGTTTCAGCGCCTTGGCGAGGTCTGTTTTTCCGCCGGGCTTGATGTCCTCCATCGCCGAGAAGATTCCTGCGAGGTTCTCGGCGGTGGCCCTGGGTGGCCAGCGGGCGGTGATCCTTCGACGGGAGTAACGAGGCCAGTTGGGTGCTGGAACCGGTCATGGCGTGTTTGTGTTTGGAACATCTACCGGGGTCCTCTGGTCGACTTGGAACTAATGACCATCCAACCGGAACCGCGAGATTTCAGAAATGGGGAGTGTTCCCCACCTGTCGTCGAACCGTTTCAACGGCCCCACAGCTGGAAACCCCACGACCTAACATCGATCCGTGGAGCTTCTAATCCGATACACCACGCCTCACAGACAGGACGCCGACGAGCGTTCTCTCCGGGAGGGCGGCACGATCGTCATCGGCCGTAATCCCGGTAGTGATGGGCTGAAACTTCTCGACGCCGACAGGGGGATCAGTCGGAGGGCGTTTGAGGTCACATCGCTGGGCGGAGAAGACGTCTATATCGAGAACAAGAACTCAAAGCCGCTGGTCATCCAATGCGGCCGAAAGGACTATGCAGGGGAAGACCTTCGCAACGGTGATGGGCATAAAATCCCCGGAGACGGTTGGATACTCATTCGCGAAACTCATCGGATCGAGTTTGAGGTCATCGGATTACCCGACAGCCCTGTCGACCTCACGCCGGTTGGGGAGAAGACATTGGACGATGGGGAGTGCACGGACCATCTGGCGGAGACGTTGAATCCAGCGGTCTGGAATGGACTGACCGAGAACTACAAGGACGTCTGCAAGGCCCTGTGCATCGCCTGGATAAAGCCCGACGTCGCCCACATCCCGCGACAAACCGCCCCAACCGACAT
>CAJWZY010000129.1 GCA_913050545.1 uncultured bacterium
GCCGAGGGGACCAAGGGGCCGATCGCCAAGTTTCTTGGCGAGCAGGGGGAGCCAGCTCTTCGTGAAGCCTTCGAGGCAAAGGAAGGGGACCTGCTCCTCATGGTGGCGGACAAGGAGTCCGTTGCCGCGACGTCCCTGGGAGAGGTGAGGCTCCACCTCGGCGAAAAGCTCGACCTGATTCCCGAGGGCCGGTTCGACCTGCTGTGGATAACGGATTTCCCGCTGCTTGAGTGGAGCGAAGAGGATCAGAGGTATTACGCCTGCCATCATCCCTTTACCAGCCCCCGTACTGAGGATCTTGAGTTGCTGGATGAAAAACCAGGGGAGGTGAAGGCGAGGGCCTACGACATCATTCTGAACGGAATTGAACTCGGAGGCGGGAGCATTCGAATCCACAGCCAGGATGTCCAGGCGAAGGTGTTCGATGCGATCGCCCTGTCTGAAGAAGAGGCCCGGGAGAAGTTTGGTTTCCTCCTGGACGCATTGTCCTTTGGTGCGCCACCGCACGGTGGAATCGCTCTTGGCCTTGACCGGTTGGTGATGCTCCTGCTGGGGGCTCCTTCTATTCGCGATGTAATAGCCTTCCCCAAGACGGCCAAGGGTGGCTGCATGATGACAGATGCCCCTGGGGGTGTGAGCTCTCAGCAACTGGAGGAACTTTTCCTGGAGCTCAACCTGCCGGAAGAATCTTCCGGCGAGGAAGGCGAGTGACAGCTGGCAGGCAACAGGGCCGGTCTATCTTTTTCAGTTGACGGGCTTTTTTACTAAGGATTAATATCAGGTTACACGTTAGTAGAATCGGTTTGATTTGAATCGGGGCTTTCGATCCCCACGGGGCATTCCCGGAGCCTGTCCTGCAGGCCTGGCAGTGTTCACGGTTTTTCCCTTCGGGTTTTTTTTAAAGGAGCAGGTTTTATTTCCACTCAAAATTTTCGTGGTAGGGCGCCCGTCCGCCAAAAAGGGCCGCGTATTCTGTCTGAACGAGATGCGGTCGGTTCTTGTCGCCTGATTGATGAAAAAGGCGATCAGATGGGGGTCATGGAAATCAGCGAAGCGCTCCGAATTGCCGGAGAGCGAGAAGTTGACTTAGTGGAAATTGCTCCGAATTCTGATCCTCGTACTTGTAAGCTGATGGATTTCGGCAAGTTCAAGTACCACCAGACCAAGAAAAACCGGAACCAGAAAAAACCAGTCAACAAGCGAAAGGAAGTCAAGCTTCGCCCCAAGGTAGGGGAGCATGATTTTGTCGTCAAGGTTGAGAGGGCCCGGGGCTTCCTCGGCAAGGGACACAAGGTGCTGGTTACAATGATGTTCCGTGGGCGTGAGATGGCTCACCTCGATCTGGGTATCGATGTTCTCAAGCGATTCGCCACCGAGCTCGAGGAGTGCTCCAAGGTTGAGAAGGAACCGTCCAGGGAGGCTCGCAACAGGATCAATATGATCCTTGCCCCTAAATAGCGGCGAAGAAACCGGTTTCGGGCAGCCGAGGGGTACGGTTATCGGTAGTCGACTCAACTGCCGACAGGGCCTGAATCGGCCAAAAAATCCCTTCCATAGAGAAAACCCTGCGGTAGAATCTTCCACTTCCGCTGTGCCTGGGGGATTCCTTTTTGAGGGGGATCCCGGGGGGCGGAGGACTTGTTCAAGAATGTGAATTTCACAGGACGCCTTGAGGCGTTCTTTCAGAGAGGATTTCAAATGCCTAAGCAGAAAACTCATCGGGGTGCAGCCAAACGCTTCAAAGTCACCAGCAAGGGCAAAGTGAAACGTTGGAAAGCTGGAAGGCGCCACCTCCTCGAATGTAAGACGACCAAGCAGCTTCGCAACCTTCGCAACGGCACGATGTGTTCGCCTGAGGATACCAAGAAAATTCGTAAGCTCCTCTGCGAGGACTAGTTCCCCGGTTGAGAGCCTGATTGCAGGAGTACTGAGATATGCCACGAGCCAGATTTGGGGTAGCCCGACTGCGCAAGAAGAACAAGCTCTTTCGGAGGGTGAAAGGGTTTCGGGGAGGTCGTGGAAAGCTCTTACGCACAGCGAAGGAAGCTCGCACGAGGGCGGAAGCCTACGCAACCCGCCATCGCAGAAAGAAAAAAGGCGACTGGCGCCGGCTCTGGATTGTCAGGATCAGTGCCGCCTGCCGGGCCAGGGGAATTCGCTACAGTGAGTTCATCCATGGACTCAAACAGGCCGAGGTTGATCTGAACCGCAAGGTTCTTGCCGATCTCGCTGTCAGGGATCCGAAAGTCTTCGACGGCCTTGTCGAGACTGCACGGGGAGTCTGAGCAGCGACTGCTTACTTCACGGCTGCACAAAGATTTATGTCTTTGATTGTGGTTGCTGCCGCGGAATGCTAAAATCCGCGCCAGATTCAGGCCGCTTGGAGGCCTGGCTCAAAAGAAGTGGAAGTCGTGCGCACGGAAAAGAAGAGAATTTCCGGGAGCAATTCCCGTGAAGAGGGAGAGAAAACCAGACATATTCGCTGCCTGGGCGCTGTTGCACCCTGCGGCGGATAGCAGAGGAGGCAAACTGTGAAGACTTGGATGGGTATGTTTCTGGCCGCCCTTGTTGGCGCCGGTGTTGCGGTTATTGGTATCAATTCTTTGAAGGTTGGCGACGGGGCCGCAGGTGGGACTCCCGGTGAGGCCGGTGGGCCTGCAACCCAGGCCAGCCTGACCAGCAGCAATCTTCCCCCCGCAAAGGCAGCTTCTGCTCGGATGGTCGCTCCCAGGGTGGCGCTCTTCAGACGCGCGAGCGCTGCAGTGCCCTCAAGGCAGCAACCGGTTGTAGCCAAGGTGGTCTCGACACCTGTTGCCGTGGTCGAAGACAGTGAGATCCAGATGATTCTGCGCCAGGCCGCAGGTCATTTTGACAAGGGCGAGACAGCCGATGGATTGAGACTGTACAGGGGTGCCTTTGCAAAGGCGGAGAATCGAAAAGACGTCAATCTCGCCCCGCAGGTCGTTAAGTTGCTGAGCGAAGACAATGTGCCGCTGTGGCGTAAGCGCTACATCAACTACCTCGTCGAACGAGGAGAAGGCGGCAAGGCATTTGAGAACCAGCTGAGCAGGGGTAATGCAATCCTGCTGAAGGGGGAGCAGGATAAGCTGCTTTCTGCCTGGAGAGAGCTCTCACAGGCGCATGGTCTTGCTGCCGATGAGATCAGTCGCACAAGGGCCTATGATATTCTTGGCCCCATGTTGAAGAGGCATGTTTTTTCCCTGAGGATGTCTCCACTGGTTGCGAGATACAGTGTCCAGCCAGGCGACAACCTGACGAAAATCGCCAAGCGCTTCAAGACCACTCCTGAATCTATCATGCGCTTGAGCGGGCTTGGCTCAGAGGTGATCCAGCCTCGCAGCAGCCTGCGTATCCTGGGAGGCAATACCAGGGTGTTTGTCGATAAGAGTGACTACCTCCTCTGGATTACGCTCGACGACAAGCTGGTTTTCCAGGCGCGTATAGGCCTGGGCAGGGACAATACCACGCCCGAGGGCGAGTTCGTTGTCACTGTTCGCCAGAAAGACCCAACCTGGTTCCGCCCGGGTTCTGATCCTATTGGCCCCGGTGATCCCCGCAATGTTCTCGGTACCCGCTGGATGGGCTTTCGTGATACTGCCCAGGTTTCCGGTATAGGAATCCATGGAACTGAAGAGGTCGATTCGATCGGCAAGGAATCTTCAGCCGGTTGCATACGGATGCTCAAGGACGATGTGGAGATGGTCTTTGACCTGGTGCCCAGGCTGGCCACGGTCCAGATTTCTCCCTGAGCGGTTCAGCAGCCTTGAGGAGCCCGGGCCAGGTCCCCATTGTGGCCCGGGGGGATTCTATGGGCGTCGGTTCTTTTCTTTCTTTCCGGCGCCTTTGATCTGCCGTTGCAGCTCTTTTGCACAGGCCTCCGAATCGACGTAGACCACTCCCCGGTCGGTAAAGACCCGCCCCATACGCTCGGTTTCTCCCTGCTTTCCACAGATGGGGCAGGTCGATTCAGCCGGGGTGTCGATGATCTTCTTTGCCCCTGGAGGGAGCTTGAACAGGGCCTCATCGATTTTTTGCTGTGTCAGTTTCCGTGCCTGCACCGATATCGTATAGCTTGGCAGCTCGGTAATGACGGTGATCTCTGCCTTTAACGGAATACCCTCGATGCCCTTGAGCTTATCGAGTACTTCCTCGGAGAAGACCCCGAGCCTGCGGAACATTTCAAAGTAGCTGCTGGTGGTATCAGCCGTCTGTCCAGGTACGCTGGTGGTCAGGACTGCATCGATAACAGTGATGTCATTCTCCTGCACTGTGAGGCGTTTGCAGGGAAGCCCCAGGTGGTCGGCAGCCTCGTTCCAGCGAACATTTACTTCTCGCACACCGTTCTTGCGCAGGCCTAATTTCTTCATCGCCAGCTTGCGCTCCCTGGCAGGGTAGCCTCGGATGATGCGCAGCTGTTCGATCTCGTGAACCCGGCGGTTGCGCTGGTTTTCGTTCAGGTCCCCCCGGTATTCACGGTATTGTTTTTCTCCCCCGGGGAGGGTGAAGATGGTCGTTTCCTTTTCTTTTCCCCAGTGCAGGAGATAAAGAGTCTCCAGGGCTTTTTCATCGCCCGGGGAATACTGCTCAAGGCGCAACCTCTTGCCGACGCTGTCAATTGATAAGACCTGGCGGACACTCAGGGGCTTTCCCGCGGTGCTTCCCGGCAGGCCACTGGTGACCTGCTCGATTCTGATGGCCTTTAGCTTCTTTGCCACCGGTTGCGTGTTTCCTTTCGCAGGGAGCGAAGCAAGCAACGCAGGAAGCAGGAGGGTGAGGGCTGTTTTCAGTACCTTATGAAGCGGCATGTTCGAAGGCGACCAGTTTCTGTAGCTCAGTGGCTTCCCATTCCAGCGCCCGGGCGTAGTGGGGGAAGGATTTTTCACGTTTCTGGAATTCGACGGAGTGCTGGATCCAGCGTCCTCGGGCGCGCGATATAGAGAAAAGGTCGTGAAGAATTTCATGGTACACATTGAATTCGAGGTAATAGGAGGGAACCCGGGCATCATCGAGCAGCTTGTTAATCAGGATGACATTTTTCTCCATAGGTGGAGTCTCGATCCATTTTCCCATCAACTTGCTGGTCACCTGTCTGGACCAGCCGATTGCAGGCCGGCTGTTTTTCAGCCGGCGTTCCGGAACATGCTCACGGACGACCTGCTTCAGAATTTCCTCGAGATCGTAGATGCTTCCCTGCGGCCTCCGATAGACCGGTGCCGACATCGTGGCAACCGCGAGGTGCCGGTTGGCGCCGATGTAATCGTGGATCCTCGAGCGCAGCATCCTTGCATGAGCCCTGTCGATGTTGCTGAAACAGAGCCGGATAACATCCTTCAGTAACTCGGTGGGTGCCTTGCAGAAGAGCTCATGGAGCCGAAGAGTTCCACTCCCCTGATGCTGGCTCAGGGAGACCAGGCTGCTTGAATTCCTGGTGAACTTGATCTCAAGGCTGCCACCGAAGATGATTTCCGAGTTGTAACGCCACAGCAGGGCGCGGACTTTTTCCTCGGTCCTTCTCTCTTCTGTTCTCTTCCCAGGCGGCGACAGCGCTGTTGCCTGGGCGTTGCCTGGGGCAGATTTTACGGATAGCGCGGTTTCTCTTTCACTCAAGCTCATAAAGGAATCTTAGGGTGTATCAGCAGAGACCGCAAGGGAACCACCCGCCGCTTACTTGCTGATTCTCCGGTCAAACTCGATGTCAGCTTCAATCCCGAGGAGCTGCCGGGCGGAGGCGGCCGGCCGGTGCACTCCGATGTTCCGTGAGACGGGTTTTCCATCATCCTCAATCTTGTAGCGGTAGGTTTGCCCGCTTGGCAGGTAGAAGCCAACCGGATTCTTCAGGTCCTTGATTCCGTAGACGAAGTAGTGGCCTTCCTCGTGATCCTTCAATCTCCGGTGCTCTATGAACCCCCGTACCGTTCGTTTGACAGAGTCACCATCGAAGGCGGCCTCGACAATTCTCAACCAGGAGGACAATTCTTCGGTTGCCCCAGTGGGGGAGGTTTCTTTTTCCTGGGGTGCAGGCGCGCCTGCGCATCCTGGAAGCAGGAGTGCTGTCATTGCAATTGTCGGGATAAGGGTAAGGAAAGAACGCATTCTCAATCTTGCTCCTCGGCAGGTGTGCTGGACTCAACGGCGAAGAGCCGTTCGAGTGATTCTTGTACAACCGGATCAAGTGCTTCCTGCCTGCAGTAGGCCGAGACGGCGCCGCCGACAAGCAATCTCCCATCCGATCCAAATTTCTCCATCCGTTTATCCAACCATTCTTCCACTTCCCCGGCCGACTTTCCAGAAGTGAGTTGAGAGACCAGGCGGGGCAGCAGGGAGCCGGCAAACTCCTGTTTGCTTTCAAGCGGTACGAGATCGGAGATCTCTATGGCGCAGGGCGGAAGCTCGATGCCGATCCGCCTGAGCATTTCCACCTGGAAGTCGCCTGCGAGCTGTGCTGCAACCTCGTCCGTTTCAAGTTTCTGCCTGTTGAGGGCTTCAATGGGCGCCTCCTGCCCAAGAGCAGGGGCGGG
>CAJWZY010000130.1 GCA_913050545.1 uncultured bacterium
CCTTGCCGCGCGAGGTCATCCTGAAGGTCTCGCCCCCGGTCGAATTCCTGCTGAAGCTCTCATCGACTGTCTCGCAGTCTTCGAGGATCGACTGGTGCTCCTGGCGCAGAACCCGGAGACACTCCCCTGTCTCTACAGCCGCCTCCTGCAGTGCAAGCAGCTCGAGACTCGCCCTGAATGCCCCCTGCCGGGAATCAACAAATCGCAGCCCCGACGGGCTCTTCTCGATTTTCCAGCCAGCGGGAGGCTTGATCGAAACCCCGGGAACCGGCCCGGTAAGGTATTCTCCCAGCCGCGGAGCCTGGTCCTCACTGGGCGGCTTTCCGGCCTCACCCCCACCACCAGGAAACTTCCGGACGGGAACTTTTGTGCGGGAAGAAACTCCCGGCTTCACTAAGGGCGCCCTCTTTCCGGCGGAACCGGACGAAGAGGCTGTTTCGCCAAGGCGCTGGAGCAGCTCACCCGGGTCCCCGGGAAGGTCCCTGGTAGCCGGGGCCGGCCTGTTGCCTTGCTCATTACCGGCAACCTTCTGCTGCGGTGCCGGAGATTTCTCAGTGTCAGCCTGGTCGCTGCCGTCATAAACGACCGCCGCGATAAAGCGCTTGTAAATCCGCATCCTGCCGCCGGCGATCTCCACCACGACACCTTCATCTCCCCGCTCGACAATGGGGCCGCGAATCACCCGGCCATTTTTCAGGTGAACCGTTCCTGCGCATACCGGGGATAAAAGCGCCCAGAGAACACAGGCAACCACGGGACATAGCTGGATAAATCTCAACCTGGAAAACATCTCAGCGCTCCCCTTCCCCTGCAGGCAAATGAACCTCCAGCCCTCGCTTGAGGGCAGCTCTCAGCGAACTGCGGAGGCCCGGTAGCGCATCCGCGGTGGCAGGGCTTGCAGCTGGACTCTCAATACCGACTGCGGCGGAATCAACGGTCCCGGTGGGCCCGCCTCCGCGCTCGGCGGTGGCAAATGAGGAGTAGAGGGCGGTGAGCACCACTGCCAGCAGCAGGGCGGCTCCCACCGGTAGCCACACACCGAAACGAAGATGCAGCCGCTTCAGCCTGGAGGCTGCCGCCTGCAGGAAACTGCTGCCATTCTCCTCGCTCTGCGTGCCGGGTCCGGACGGATAGTCCATCTTTGACTCCTCTGCGCTGGTCTTCACTTCCCGCGACGATTCTAACCCGCAGATCAGCCCAAAAAGGGGCTCATCTGACTCCCGTAGAAGAATACTCTGTAGATGCCGGATCGTCAAATTGGCCAAAAGACGTAAGACATTACGACTAATGGTCTTATAATTTCCTATAGGACTTTAATGCGTCCAGGGGCAACAAAAAGGCCTCCAGTTGCGTCTTTTACAGTGAGACACGAAGCATTGGAAAAAACTGGAGAAAGGAAACAAGACGGGGATCGACAAGGCCACGAGGCCGAAACCGCCCCCCTGAAGAGCGATCCTGTGCTGATTTCCGAGATTCTCCTCGAAGGTGGAGTGGGAAAAAAACAGGAAGCCTACAGGATCCTGGTCGAGCGCTATTGGAAGATCGTGATCGTAACACTGAAAACACGGCTTCCAACCGGGACCGATACTGAAGGTCTTGCCCAGGAAGTTTTTATCCGGGCCTTTCGCTCACTGGAGAAGCTCACAAACCCGAAGGCCTTTGCCGGCTGGCTCCTGAGAATCACCCAGAACCTTGCTACCGACCAGCTCAGAAAACACATCAGATCCAGATCGGTCGAAAGCTACGATCCCAGTGTCCTCGAAAACCATCCGGCAGCCAGCCAGGCAACGGAAGGAATCGAAAGCCGGGTAGAGATCCAGGACGAACTGGAAAAAGTCATGAACGCTATCGCAAAATTACCCGAGCGCTACCAGGCCGTGCTGACCCTGCGCTACCTGAAGGGGCTTTCCAACAGGGAAATCTCCGGACACCTCGCCGAGCCGGATGGAACCATCCGCAACCGCCTGTTCCGGGCTCTCGACAAGCTGAGAAGCCTGCTGAAGAAAACCCCAACCGGGAACAGGAGAACCGGAGCGCGAGAAAGCAAAACGAGGAACCTCCAATGACCAGTGACAACAACAAGACCGGAGATTCCCGCAGGCATCCCCCCCACGGCGAATCGGTGCTGGAAAAAGATCTTCTCCAACACCTCGAGGAATACAACCTTGGCGAAGCCGAGGTCAAGACCCTCGTTGAAATCGACAGCCTTCTCCGGCAGAACTTCCAGGATATCGAAAACGGGGTCGAGCCTGTCGACGAAGACCGGCTCAACGGTATTCTTGACGAAGTAGAGGCCGCTCCCGAGGTCGTCGTCCTCAAAAGAACCCGTCGGTCCATCCGCCTGATCCTCTGGCTCACGATCTCTCTCGTCAGCCTGCTGGGTGCCTACGGACTCATTGCCCTGGTGCTGAAGATCGGCGGCTTCTAAGCTGCAGAGAGTTGCTCACTCCCCCTGGGGATTTGCCGGACGGTCAAGCTGGTCGCGAAGGCTGCCGGGAACCGCCTCGCTGCCGGTCGGCGGCTTGCCGGTCGACCCGGTCGCGGGATCAATCCCGGTTGTACCTGGTTCCAGGGGAGCGGGAGAATCAGTTGCGGGAGCCTTCTGAACTGTCACCGGAGCGGCCTCGACAGACTCACTGCTGCCCGTATCACCTCCACCTCCCGTTGAGAGCGTGACAACCTCATCGGCAGGCCCTACCCTGCTGGATTCGAGATATTCTCCATCTTCGCCCACCGTACCGAAGCTCACCAGGCCTTCTTCAACAGCCAGGCTGGTGGAGCCCTCATCGGTGGTAAGCACGAAAACTGTTCCGATGACCCGTGCCTGGTGAAGTCCCCCGGCTGAAACCCGGAAGGTTTCACCCTTCTGTCGATGCCTGACCCTGGCCCTGAGAACCCCCCTGATAAGGTTTCCGTGAAAATTCTCTACTGTGCAATCCGGGTCGGTCGAAAACCGGGCCGGGCCGCTGACTTCGAGCCTGGCTACCCCGTCTCGGCGCCCATCACCCGCTCCCAGCAGTAGCGAGAGCGATGTGCCGGGCGGAACATCGTAGATCCTTCCGGCCTCAAAGACCGAGTAGCCCGGTGACGGCTGAACCTGGCTCGCCTGCCCCGGCACATCGACTGTGCGCACGCTCACCTCGTCCCGGCCTGTTACCCGTAAACCACCGAGTGGCTGGGCAAGCGGTGACCTGAACAGGTAGCCGGCGACGAGGATCAACGAAACCAGCAGGAGAGCGGCTGCCGTCCTGATAAATGTCTTTGATCTGAAGAAGAGCTTCGTGCCCCCCTCGATTGTCCGGATTCCCGGCGCAGCCGGCCTGGAGATGCCGGCGCTGCTGAAGCGCTCCTTCGACCGCATCACGAAGCTCTCACCGAAGGGCGAATCAACGAAGCTCGAGGTGAGAGACCTCGCCAGCAGGCCCTGCGCCTCGTAGATGCTCCGGCAATTTTCGCACTTCCTGAGCTGCTCGCTGACCCGGGCCATCTCTCGAGCAGAGAGCTCCCGGTCAACGTAGCGCCAGATGGCTTCGGTACTGCAATTGCAATCAGGGGTCTTCATGATCCAGGTGAGTCCATATTCAACACGGCGGCAAGCTTCTTTCGCAGGACCTTGCGAACCCGGAACAGTCGCGACTCGACAGCGGATACCGAGGTCTCCATGAGTTCGGCAATCTCCTTGTAGGACAATCCCTCCATGTGCTTGAGGGAAACGATGATCCTGTCATCCTCATCGAGTCCTGCAATACAGGCGAGCACCTGCCGGCGGCGCTCGGCATGAACAGCTGCATCGAGCTGGGATTCATCGGGAAACTGCCCGGGTCTCCTTGAATCACTGGCGACCGATTCCCCGAGTCCCCGGCCCTCTCCAGCACCCGACTCGAGGCTGACGGCTCGCATCCTGGGAGTTTTTCTCTGGCGGAGTACATCGATGGCTCTTCGTTTAACAATTCCCGCGAACCAGACCCGGAAACGGCCCGGCTCCTTGAGGCTTCCGAGCGCCTCGAAGGCCCGGATAAAGGCATCCTGGACCACGTCTTCGGCAAGATGGAAATCAGACAGAACACCGTAGGCAATGGCTCCTCCAAGGCGGTTGTATTTTCGAACAAGCTGTTCAAAAACCTCCGGCTCTCCGGTAAGTACCCGTTCTACGTATTCCCTGTCCTCAGCAAGCATTTTCGCTAAACACTCATATGGCCAGAACTCAAAAGGAGCCGCCATATCCTTTAAGACGCAACCAATGGCCTGAATCTTGCGGAAAACTCCCCGTGTAACCGCCCTGAATTAAGCATACCACGGTAAATGCAGAGCCTAAGTGATGTTACAAAACCAGGTAATTATTGAGCAGAGAGGATCTGCAGGTAATTCTGGTAGCGCAAATCTGATATTTCACCCTTTTCGACAGCCTCGGTGACCTTGCAGCCGGGTTCGTCGATGTGAAGACAATTGCCGAAACGGCACCTGGAGAGGTGTTCTGAGAATTCCGAGTAGTAGCGGCTGATCGCAGCCTGTTCGATATTAGCCAGCCCATACTCCCGGTAGCCGGGGGTGTCGATCAGGCAGCCGCCGCCGGGAAGCTCGTAGAGGGTCGCGGCGGTGGTGGTGTGACGCCCCTTGCCTGTCACCCTGTTGACGTGAGAGGTCTGGATATCGAGATCCGGACAGAGAGCGTTGATGAGGGTCGATTTACCGACGCCGGAATGACCCGAAAATACGGTCACCTTGTCCTTCAGCCAGCCGGAGAGAGACTCGATGCCCGTGCACTCCAGGGCGCTCAATCGAAAGCAACCGTAGCCGAGAGCTTCGTAGACCCCGAGACACTCCTCGAGATCTTCCCGCACCTCGTCCTCATCCTCAACCTGGTCCCACTTGTTGAGGCAGATCGCTCCGTCAACCTTCTCCCAGGCAGTGGAGATCAACACCCTGTCGATCAGCGCCCAGCGCGGCGGAGGCGTACAGGATGCCATCACGATAAGCACCTGGTCGACATTGGCGGCAACCACCAGCTCCTCGGCGGCGGCCTTCCCGGGACGCGGGCGCTTGCCACGGCGAAGCGCCCTGGCGCGGCGGATCTCTGTCTTCCTCGGCAGGATCTCCTCGAGAACACCCTCTCCTTCTCCGCAGACCTCGACCACCACCCGGTCCCCCACCACCACTGGAGACCTTCCCGTCTTTTCATCCCGGAAACGGCCGCGCAGGGTGCAGAGCAGAACCTCGGAACCGGCGCGAACCCGCACATTGCGGCTCGACTTGTGAATCACGAAGCCTTCCAGGGCGGAGGAGCTCAAACCCGGACGTCCCAGGATGCCGTATCCGAGCCATCCGCGCAAAGCTCGATGGCAGGGCGAACCTCTTCGGTGAAGAAGCGCTCCACCTGCGCTGCAGAGCAGCCGATGTAGTCGGACGGATCTGACACCTCGGAGATACTGTCACGAACGCTCTCGAAGAGCGGATCGTCGGCCAGCCGGACAAGAAGATCAGCCTCGTCATCGCCACCGCGACGGGCCTGGACCACCTCCATGGCGTGGTCGCGAATGCTCTCGTGCAGCTGCTGGCGATCTCCCCCCGCCTTGACGGCAAGCATCATGAGGTTCTCGCTCACCATGAGGTCGAATTCCTGCTTGAGAACCCGTCGGATAACCTCGGGATAGACCACCAGGCCTTCCACCACGTTGACCATGAGAATCAGGATCGCGTCGATCCCCAGGAAGCTCTGGGGTATCGAGAGCCTGCGGTTGGCGGAATCATCCAGGGTGCGCTCGAACCACTGGGTCGAATGGACCCAGGCGCCGTTCTGGGCCTCGCAGATCACGAATTTCGCCAGCGAGGAAACCCGTTCCATGCGCATGGGATTGCGCTTGTAGGGCATCGCCGAGGAGCCGACCTGCTTGGTCTCGAAGGGTTCCTCCAGCTCGCCAAGACGCTGCAGAAGCCTTACATCGTTGGAGATCTTGTGAGCCGACTGGGCCAGGCCGGAGAGGGCGTGCAGGGTGCCTTCATCCTGTTTGCGCGTATAGGTCTGCCCGGTCACCTTGAACCTCTCAGCAAAGCCCATCTTCCCGGTCACCATCTCATCGAGCGCCTCGACCTTCGCTGTATCACCGTCAAAGAGGCTCAGGAAGCTCGCCTGGGTACCGGTGGTTCCCTTGACTCCGCGAAACCGCAGCCCATCGAGCCTGAACTGGACCTCCTTCAGATCGAGGAGAAGATCCTGTGCCCAGATCGCTGCCCGCTTACCCACCGAGGTCAGCTGGGCGGGTTGAAAATGCGTATAGGCCAATGCCGGAAGATCCTTGTGCTCCAGTGCAAACTTTTCCAGCCCGCCAAGGAGGCGTGCCAGCCTCGAACGCACCATCTTGAGAGCCTGGCGATTGAGAATGCAGTCGGCGTTGTCGGTAACGTAGCAGCTCGTTGCACCCAGGTGGATGATTCCCGCCGCCGAGGGGCAGGCCTCTCCGAAGGTCTTGATGTGCGCCATGACGTCATGGCGAAGCTCACTCTCGTACT
>CAJWZY010000131.1 GCA_913050545.1 uncultured bacterium
TCTTCTCCCCAATGGGTTTTCTCGACGGCGATTGGTTCCACCGCAGTTACTGGGTATACGGACGCAGCTTCGCGGGTGGCCACGGTGGCTACTATCAAGCAGGCAAGTTCGCCCCCTCCGGGCGCATCCTCGTGCATGACAAGGACACCGTCTACGGTTTCGGCCGCAAGCCGCAATACCTGAAGTGGACGACGACGATCGAGCACCAGCTCTTTGCTACCAGCAAGGAGCCGCCCCCGGAGGCGCTCAGTGACAAGAGCTCGAGCCTCTTCAACAAGGCCGCTCGTCGCAGCGGCAGCTCAGCAATGATCCAGGTTCCTCGCAGCAAAAGTCTCGACCCGACCGGGAAGTCGCTTACGGTTGAGGCCTGGGCTAATTCCGCGTCGCCCAACGGTGTTGTGATTGCCCGTGGCGGTCCTGCCCAGGGCTATGCGCTGCTTTTCCAGAAGGGAAAGCCCCAGTTCTGCGTACGGACGGGGGATAAGCTCTCAATGGTTAGCGCTCCGGCGAAGGCAACCAAGAAGTGGGTGCATCTCGCTGGCGTCCTCTCCGATGACAGGAAGCTCAAGCTCTATGTCAACGGCAAGCTGGCGGCGACGGCAAAGGCTTCGGGCCTGCTGACGGGAGACCCCGTCCAGGCGACCGAGATCGGTGCCGATGCCGTGAGCCCGGTGGGTGATTATACGAGCCCGCTTACTTTCAAGGGAGTCATTGACGAGGTCAGGGTCAGTTTTCGTGCATTGAGCGACAAGGAGGTGGCTGCTCGCTATTCGGCTACCGGACCAACTCCAGATGCCGCACTGGTGCTATCCTTGTCTTTCGATGATGGTAAAGCAGCTGATGCCTCCGGCAAGGGCAACAACGGTTCCATCTCCGGCGCAGCGGCTGCCGCTGGTAAGTTCAAGGGTGGGATGAAGTTCTCCGGCGGCAAGGCCGGCGGTAAGAAACCTTCTGCGCGCGGCTCCTTTGTGAAGAGAAAGTGGGAGTCGGATATTCCCCTCTATGCACGGGCTATGGCGCTGGCGGGAAAGACCCTGTTTGTCGCAGGGCCACCGGACCTCATCGACGAGGAAGAGACCTTCAAGAAGATCATGGCCAAAGACCCGAAGGTGGCGGAGGAGCTCCTGAAGCAGAACGAAGCTCTGCTTGGAAAGCAGGGGGGTATTCTCTGGGCTACCGATGCGACGACCGGGAAAAAACTTTCCGAGATCCGCCTGAAGACCCTGCCGGCCTGGGACGGGCTTGCCGCGGCCAATGGGCGTCTCTTCCTCTCGACCGTAGATGGGAAGGTCATCTGCTTCACAGATTGAGCAGCGGCCTTAATGGAGCTGGTTTCCGATCAGTTGCCGGTTTTGTATCCGGCAACCAGGGCCTCCCGGTCCGGCTGCGAGAAATGGAAAGTGTCGGCCTGGCGCTGCCATTTCTCCAGGGACCGTTGAAGTCGTTCGAGCTGGTCTTTTTTCCAGGCTCCGTCCGGCCGGATGCTTCCCTTGTCGAAGTCCAGGAGGAAGACCTCCATATCCCGAAGCAGGATGTTGGCAGCGTTCAGATCGGGGTGGGAAACTCCCTGGTCGTGAAAACGCCTGATCGTCCTGCCCACCGTCTGCCAGCCCTCTTCTCCAAGTGGTTTTTTCTGCAGCAGGGCGCTTAAGGCAGTCGCGTTCTTAACCTCGATAGTCACCAGGTCACCGCGGTAGAACCCGGGGCCCCGGATGATGCGGGCGGCGGCCGGCCGGGGTACGGGCAGTCCCAGCTCGTAGAGTTTCCACAGGAGTCGCCATTCCCGGAAGGGCCGGCTTCCCCGGGGTGAAAAACCGAGATAACAGTCGGAGATGAATTTTCCCAGCAGGCCTCCCCGTCGATAGTGGCGAAGAACCAGCTCCAGGGACCCGCGGGAGAAAAAATAAACCTGCCCCCTTCCCGCAGCTGTTGAGTTCACCAGGTTGTTTTTTTCGAGGAAAGCCGGCTCGAAGAGATCGGGCCAGCTTTCCGGGTCGATCTCCTCGAGAGACCCATCGTAGAGGATCCGCTGGGGCCCTTTCTGCAGCTCTTTCTCTTCGATTGCGTTCACTTCCGGTACCGGTTTGTCATTTTTTTGCAGAATGCACGGCAGCAGGGGTATTGCTTTTTTCCCTGAAGGGCTTTTATTGAGTGGGTATGAAACCATCTCTGCCGTTGGCTCAACCACCCAAATCCATTTGTATCCTGCGGCTTTCAGCCATAGGGGATTGCACCCACGTGGTGCCGATGGTCAGAACGATCCAGAAACACTGGCCTGGAACCGGGATCACCTGGATCATCGGCAAGCTCGAGGCTTCCCTCCTGGGGGATATCGAGGGGGTTGAGTTCATTATCTATGACAAGAGCCGGCGCTTCGGCGCGCTGGGCGATCTGAGGCGGACCCTCGCCGGGCGGAGTTTCGATGTTCTATTGAATATGCAGGTGGCTCTGCGTGCCAGCATCGTGAGCCTCTTCGTCAGGGCCCCGATCCGGCTTGGCTATGACAGGGCGCGGGCGAGGGATGGGCAGCGTTTCTTTACCAATCACAGGATCCGTGCGGTCGAACGACAGCACGTGCTCGACAGTTTTTTCGAGTTTACCCGGGCCTTGGGGCTCGAGGAGAAGGAGCTCGAGTGGGACCTGCCGATTCCCCCGGGGGCGAGGGAGTTCGTCGCTTCGAGTTTCGAGGCTGACAGCAGGGTGGTCGCGATCAACCCCTCGGCCAGCAAGCCGGTTCGCAACTGGAGCGTCGAGAAATATGCGGCCCTGGCAGACTACGCGGTAGAAAAGCACGCGGCGGCTGTCGTATTGACCGGCGGGCCTTCCGCAACAGAGGCGCGGCTCGCCGAGGCCATAGAAAAAGCTGCCACCAGCAGGCTGCTGAACCTGGTCGGGAAAACCAGTCTCAAGGAGTTGCTGGCGGTGATTGACCGTGCCAGTGTTCTCGTAGCTCCCGATACAGGCCCGGCTCATATGGGAACCACGGTGGGGACCCCGGTGGTCGGCCTTTACGCAGCAAGCAACCCGCTGCGCTCCGGTCCCTACCTGAGTCTTGATCACACGGTGAACAATTACCCCCAGGCGCTGAGCGAGGCGCGGAGCGTTGACGTTGATGCTGTCCGGTGGGGGACCCGGGTAAGGAGTACGGCTGCAATGGACTCGATCACGATCGACCAGGTTACCGCGAAGCTGGATGCAATCCTGGGCTGAAATATCCTGGAGAGCGGGGGCTACGGAAAAGGGCGGGTCAGGGGATCCGGATCGGATCAGGTTGCTTCCCCGCCTGCTTCTCGAGCGCTTTGGGAGGTCCGAGGATGACCTGTCCGATGATGGCCTGGCGCAGGCTCAGCTGGCCTCCACCCAGTGATTCAGGGAGGCGCAAAGACCTGGCTCCCCGACGTACACTCGAGCGGGTGCTGGTATGGATTGCCAGGTCGTCTTCAATTTCGAGATCCTGTCTGCGGACCTGCTGGTCAGAGGTTTTTGGTGCCGAAACGCCAGCCTGCAGGTCTGTGCTGTGGGGTTGGAGAACTTCCGTACGGGGAGTGCGAATGGTTCCCGGGATCCTGTCGCCGGAGCGCCGTTTCTTCTGCGTCTGTTGTTGATCCGTTGGCTCAAGCACCACCTCTTCCCAGGGATCTTCTGCGGCAGGTTGAGGTTTTACTCTGCTGGCACCGACCTCTGTGGATTGAAGCCCGGAGGCGCCCTCAAGGTCATCATCTCCGTAATAGGCATCCTCTGGATCGATCTCTCGTTCAAGGACGCTGGCGGGTGCCTGGGCCTGTCTCGCGGCGACAGACTCGTTCTGCTCACGAATTTTCTCAAGGATTTCGAGCGCGGGGCTCTTCGCTCCGGGGGGACGTCCAGGTTGCCCCGGCTGGTTTTCTTTCTGCCCCCGGCCCTGAAAAATAAATTTCAGGATGCTGCCACCGAAGATCAGCAGGAGGATGATGATCTGTTGCCAGGGGAACCTTTCATCCATCAGTCGCTTTCTCCCTCTGCGTTGGGAAGCTTAGCGTCACCGTCACCCGAGAGGCTCTTTCTCATGTTCGTATCCGCCTGCAGGTTGCGCAGGGAATAGTAATCCATGACCCCGAGATTACCGCTCTTGAAGGCTTCGGCGATCGCCTTGGGAATTTCCGCCTCGGCAAGGATGACCTTGGCCTTGTTCTCCCTGCCGAGTGCTTCCATCTCCTGGGCGCGGGCAACGGCACGTGCCCGCTGGGCTTCGGCTTCGGCCTGGGCCCGGCGCTTCTCAGCCTCGGCCTGGTTGGCCATCAGCACCGCTCCGATATTCTCACCTACATCGATATCAGCGATGTCGATCGAGACAATCTCATAGGCGGTTCCTGCATCGAGACCTGTGTTGAGCACCTCTTCAGATATTTTTCGCGGGTTGGCAAGGACCTCTTTGTGGCTCTCGGCCTGCCCGATTCCAGATACGATTCCTTCTCCCACCCTGGCGATGACGGTCTCTTCTGTGGCGCCTCCGACGAGCCTCTCGATATTGGTACGGACGGTGACCCGGGCTTTACAGCGTAGCTGGATTCCATTCATGGCCACGGCATCCACCGTTGGTTTTCCGGCCTCCTGGCTGGGGCAGTCGATCACCTTGGGGTGGACACTGGTGCGGACGGCATCCAGCACATCCCGTCCGGCAAGGTCAATTGCAGCTGCGCGCTCAAAGGTGAGATCGATATTGGCCCTGTCGGCGGCCACGAGGGCTCGTATCGTGGAGGTTACATTGCCCCGGGCAAGCACATGGGCCTGGAGCTTGTCGATAGTAACCGGGATGCCGGCCTTGTGAGCCATTACCAGGACATCGATGATCAGCTTGGAGTTGAGCTTCCGGAGGAACATACCAATGAACTGGCCGATCGAGACAGGGCAGCCTGAGGCCTTTGCCTGCAGCCAGAGTGATCCGAACTTGACGAAGAAGAAAAGTAGAAAGAGGCCTACCAATCCTATGAGCCCCACCGGGGCCCAGAACTTCCAGTCTAAATTGTCTGCCTGGCCCAGCAGGCCGCCGATCATCAAGAGGTTACCCGTCATTATCCTGCTCCTGTGGTTTACTTCTGGATTCCGGGAGTTCTTTAACGACCACCCGGTTTCCGCTCGTTTCTATTACCTTAACTGGTCTGCCTTTTTCTATAAAGCCGCCTGAGGCGACTACGTCAATCCTTTTACCATTGATCAGTGCTACTCCAGCCGGTCGAAGGATTGTTTTCGCCACGCCGGATTTCCCTTCGACTTCGGCAATCCCCCTGTCTACTGAGGTGAAGGACTCGGGATCCTGCGCTCCTTTAAAGGTAATTCGCCTGAGCATATAAAAGAACATGGTTATTACGAAAACGAGGGCGCCCACTGCACAGAGCAATCCGACCAGGGCCTTCTCCTGGTGAAAAAAACCAAAGATGCCCAGCCCCATCAGGAAGATGGCCACGATGCCGATAATTCCCCCGGAAGGAATAAAAACCTCCAGGAAGATCAGGACCATCCCGATCCCGATCAGGAGGAATGAGAAGAAAGAATCAGAGATGAGGGCGTCCATGAATTTACTTCTACTTTATTCGGAGGGTTCCGTGCGAGAAACGACAATGCGGGTCGAGGAGCATTCATCGATGGTGACCTTTTCTCCTTTTTCGATAAATTCTCCGATGGAGACGACATCGAGGCGTTCGCCCTTGTCGATCTCGATGGTTCCTGAAGGCCGCAGGGGAGTAATGCAGAGGCCCGATTTACCCACGAGGCGGGCATTTTTCTGGCGTGATTCTTCAGCGGAGTCGGCATCAGGGACCCCCCTGATCGTGCTGGTTGTCACCATGCCACCGGTCAGTTTGTCCGGAAGGAATCTGATGACAGCAAAGAACAGGATCATCGATGAACCGAGGCCCGCTGTAATCAGCAGGATGGCGTCTCGGAATTCGAGTTGTTCGCCACCGGGCAGAGAGGTGCTTGGCACGACGGCCATAACCAGGCTGCCAAAGCACAGGATGCTTCCGAGTATGGCAAAAACGGCGACTCCTGGAACCAGCAGGATCTCGATGGAGATGAGCCCGATCCCGACAAGGAAAAGAACAATCTCAAACCAGGTGGTCGTCGGTTCAGGAACTCCGCTTGCGGGAAACAATCCACCGCCGATCAGCAGGCAGAAACAGGTAATGCTCACCAGCCCGGGAATCATGGTCCCGAACATTTGCAGCTCGATCATAAAGCCGAGGATGGTTCCCAGGATAAGAAAGAAACGCACGAGGGGGTGGTTGAGAAAATCAACGATCCCCTGGGCGCTCAGGGGAACTTTTACCAGGGGACCCTTGCCGAGAATAATGATCGATTCTTCCGGCAGGTTCAGGTTCATCCCCAGCAGCAGGTTCGTATAGTCTTCTCCTGCTTCGATCGGAGGATAGCGTACCCAGCCGTAATCAAAGGCGGTGTCGAGGTCCAGGTTCACCAACTCATCCCTTGAAGAATTCGTTTTGGGTCGTGGA
>CAJWZY010000132.1 GCA_913050545.1 uncultured bacterium
CAAGCCGGCTCCGTTTTCCAATGGATCGCGATTCCTGGTTCGCGGTAACCAGTCCTCACGCTGGGACCGGCCGTCGATCGCGGCAGCCGAGCCTGAAAGCGAAAACCCCCGCAGGCGCTCCGCGAACCCTTCAGCCGCCGCGCAGCCTGGAGCAGGTGTCGCCGGTGAGGGGCAGCAGGCAGTCGGTATCCGTACGGATACCGGGTCTCTCAGGCTGGTCAATCCTTCCAGATCGGAACCCGCACCCCTCGAAGACCCGTCGGTTCAGCCAGCGGATTCCCCGGTGGCGCAGCCGGTGCCCCAGCCGCTGCCGCCGCTGAAGCCGAGAGTGGTCTACAGGACTCATAAGGTGAAGGATGGGGACAAGCTCTGGAACCTGGCGGAAAAGTACCTTGGCAAAGGTCATCGCTTCGACCAGATCATTGAGCTCAATGGGGCCCTCCTGGAAAACCCCGACAGTCTGCGCCCCGGGATGGTCTTGAAGATCCCTCCCGAAAAGTAGTTTCTCAGAGCTGCACCTGTCTCCGCAGAGAGTCCTCAGCGCTGCCGCACAAGCTCTGAAACGCCCTTCCTGAAGCTTCTCGGAACCACATTATGTTGTGGTGTCCGGATGTTATAGATCAAGATGAGGCCACATCTTACCGATAAGGGACAGTAGAGGGGAAAACGCTGGTCACCCAGTTCGGCATCTGTTTAATTAGGGTCGGTATGCGTACAGATACCGGTGCCCTCGAGCCGGTCTGTGCGATCGAAGAGAAGTACCGGAGAGAAGTGCAGAAGAGAAGAGAGACGCACCGGCAGGCGAAATCCGTCTGTACCCGGTTGTCGTTAGCCTATGCGGAAATGTAACAAGGTGCATCTTGTCGGGATGCTTGGCACCGGCGTGCGCGGCCTGGTGCCCATCCTGCGGGCCAACAACGTCGAGGTGTCGGGTTCCGATTCCAGCGGCGGGTCCCTGCCGGAGGAATTCAACACCCCGGGTGTGAATTTTTACCCGGAACATCACGAGACCAACCTCAGCCCGGATGTCGACTTCGTGGTCCATACCGCGGCGGTTGGCAACGACAATGCGGAGCTCCGAGAGGCTCGCCGGCTGGGAATCCCGGTAAAAAAATACGCCGAGTTTCTCGGCGAGTTGATGGCCCAGGGGCGGGGAATTGCCATTTCCGGCACCCATGGGAAGACCACCACGAGCTCGATGATCTCGTGGATTCTCCATGAGGCTGGCAAGGACCCAACCTACCTGATTGGCGGAGAGATCCCGGGACTCGGCAGCTCGCGGCAGGGCAAGGGACGTGATTTCGTTGTCGAGGCCTGTGAATTCGGCCACAGCTTCCTCAATCTGCATCCCACCGCAGCGGTGGTCACCAATGTCGAGGCGGAGCATCTCGATTACTTCAAGTCCCTCGATGAGATCGCCGTCGCCTTCGGAGATTTTGTCAATCGTCTTCCCCTTGATGGGCTGCTGGTTCTCAACGCGGATGATCCCGGGGCGATGAGCCTGGGCGCGGCGACCTCCTGCAGGAACATACAGACCTTCAGCCTGGATTCAACAGATGGTGACTGGCAGGCCTCCCAGCTGCGCTCCTGTGGGCTTGAGTCGAATTTCATATTACGAGGTCCCGGGGGAATTCGACAGCAGGTCAAGCTCCCTGTTCCCGGTCGGCACAATGTCAAAAATACGCTGGCTGCTGCTGCTCTCTGCAGCTGGGCGGGGGTGCCTCCTGAAAGAATCAGCATGGCCCTGGCTCGCTTTCCAGGTGTTCACCGCCGGTTTGAAATTCTCGCGCGTAGCCCGGTCACCGTCATCGATGACTACGCTCATCACCCGACCGAGGTGAATGCCTTGCTGGCCGCAGCCCGTGATGCTGATTTCCCCGGCAGGGTCATCGGTGTTTTTCAGCCACACCAGTACTCCCGCCTCAGGAAGATGCTGAAAGAGTTCGCCGGGGCGCTCGTGGGTTTTGACGAGGTTCTCGTCACCCGGCCCTACCAGGCGCGGGACAGCCAGGAAGATTGCGAGGCCGTCAATTCAGGCATGCTTACCGGGGCGATCGCCGCTCTCGGTGGGGAGGTCTTCGACACCCCCTCTTCCGACGACGTCCGGGCGCGTCTCGATGAGACCGTGCGTGAGGGAGATGCCGTAATTTTCATGGGGGCCGGGAGTATCACTGTCCAGGCCAATAAATATTCCGGCAGGTCCCTGGGAATCGAGATCATGCCGATGGTCGCGAAGATGGGGAATTGAGGCCAATGTCCAGCATCCTGAAACAGCCTTATTTTTCAAAGCTGACCTCCATGGGAGTCGGGGGCTCTCCGAGTGAGTTCTATGAGCCAGGCAGTAGAGATGAGTTCTGCCGCCTCCTCGGATCGCTCGAGGATCCTTTTATTCTCGGTGGCGGCTGCAACACGATCTTCCCTGACGGAGAGTTTTCGAGGCCGGTGATAAGCACCAGGAAACTCGAAGAGCTGCGGATCTCTGAAGACGGCCGGGTGTACGCGGAAGCCGGCGTCCGACTCAACAAGATCATCAGGAAGACAGTCAATGCAGGCCTCGGTGGTCTCGAGAAGCTGGCAGGCATCCCCGGGACGGTCGGCGGCGCCACGGCCATGAACGCCGGCAATGGTCCCGATGCCTGCTTTGGATTGCATACCAGGAAATTACATGTCGTCTCTCCAGGGAGCGGAGTTGTGAAAACCATCCGCGGTGACGAGGTGCCCTGGCTCTACCGTGACTGGAACATGCCGGGCTGGGTGGTCCTCGCCATTGAGCTGGAGCTGGAGCCGGGTGAGCGCCAGGAGCTCAGGCGGGAAATGAAATTATATGAAGACAGAAAGAGCAAGACCCAGCCGCTGGTTCACGCCAGTGCCGGTTGCATGTTTCGTAATCCGGGTGATGGGCTTTCCGCCGGCAAGCTGATCCAGGGCTGTAACCTGAAGGGTCTGGCTCGCGGTGGGGCGGAGGTGTCACGGTTGCACGCCAACTTCATCGTTAACCGGCTCCGTTCGGCCAGCTCAGATGATGTGAAGAGACTCATGAAGGAAGTGACCAGGCAGGTAGAGGAACAGACAGGTTACCTGCTCGAGCCCGAGGTCGTTTTTGCCCGGGACCACGAACTGGAAACCAGCCGGGAGTATTGACCATGGCCCGTAAGAAAAAATCACGTACCAGCTTGTTGAGGTGGCTGCCGCTGGGTGGCAGCAAATCGAACCTTCTTAAAAACAGCGGCCGGAAACTGCTCCTCCTGCTCGCGGCGATGCTCTTTGTCTGGCTGGCGGTGACGATCAAGCAGGATGTTCGCTCCGATCCCCGGTTCCAGCTGGCCCACTGGTCCTTCAATCCCGGCAACCTGCCGGCGTGGGTGACACCCGAGATTCGTGAAGAGATCATGAATGATTTCAACTCCGAGAAGAGCAAGCTCACCTTCTTTGACCAGGAGGTTCTCTCCCGGCTCAAAGAGATCCTTGAGAGATCTCCCTGGATTCGCGAGGTCGTTGACATCGGCCTGGTCTATCCTACCCCGGAGCGCCATGGGCAGGTCAGGGCCGTGATGATTCTCTCGACTCCAGTAGCGCTGGTGAGTGCTGACAACCGCTGGTACCTGAGCGACTCCCGTGGCAGGCGCCTGGGTGAGCGCTACAGTGTCGATGCGCGGACCAGGGCCTGGTTCAAGCTTCCCATCATCGAGGGGATCGAGCCGCATATTCCACGTTCGGGATATGCCTGGACTTCGAATCCGGTTCTCGATGGTATCAGCGTTGCGAGCGCGTTGCACCGTGAACGGATCGGTGAGCGCTACCCGGACAACCCGATTGAATCGATCGACATCTCCAACGCCGGTGGAGGAGTCGATGGTTCAGCCAGCGAGATCAACCTGCTGGATCGTATTGGGCGCACACTGGAGTGGGGCCGTGCCAGCACCTCCAGGTCCCACAAGGTGCTTTCGATTGAAGCTAAGCTGGCTAACCTGCACAGGGTGCAGACCGAGTCGCGCTATTGGAGAAGGAGGAGAATCCGGCTCTACACTCCGGATATTCTCCAGGTGCGAAGCGACCCGGACGGACAGAATTACTGATTTACCGGCCAGCTCCAGGGCCGGTGGTGGGGAATCAGGTGTCTGTGACCGGGTAGAGAACGTCGAGCACTTCTCGAATCTGATCTTCGTCCATGTGGCCGAGTTCGAGCAGTAGCTGCCCGAGTTGTTTCTCGATCACCCCTTCTACCCTGTTTCTCGCCTGCAGGGTCAGCGCTTCATAAAGCTGATCAGCGCTGACGAAGCGTTTCTCTAAGGCTATCTCACCAAAAAACTTATAACGATCACTCATTTCTATTCTCCTCATTCCGCTACCCGGTTCCCGGTGGCCCAGGGAGCCCAGCCATCCCCGGCCTGCGGAACCTGTTCAATTTATCGACTGAAAGTCCCCCTGTTCTGGAGCCATTTGGGTCTCAAGAGCACTTTTGGTGCCACTCTGACAGTGCCACAGACCCCAATTGGACCCGATGCTGCCGATGTGGCAGTTAGCGGCTCAGAGAGCTATTCTTAAGTCCTTATAAATATTGAACTTAAGTCGTGGTATTCGGTTTGCATAAACAAATGGTTCTCATTACTTCCAGCGGATTATTTAGGAACGTACCGGAATGCCCAAGAGAACACCCAAACAGATCGCCTTCGACCTGGAAGCCCAGATGGCTGCCAAGGAGGGCGTAGAAAAATTGTCCCGCGCGGTGAAGTCGACATTGGGGCCTGTTGGCTCCAATGCGGTCATTGATCGCGGCTGGGGAGAGCCGATTATCACCAAGGATGGAGCGAGCGTTGCCGAGGAGGTCGACCTTGTCGATCCCTACGAAAACATGGCTGCGAAGCTTGTTCGTGAGGCAGCGGAAAAGACCGCCAACGAGGCGGGAGATGGCTCGACCACCGCAACGCTCCTGGCCGAAAGTATTTTCAAAAAGGGCCTGCAGAATGTCATCGCGGGGATGAGCCCGATGATTCTTTCGCGTGGGATCCGGATGGCAGTCGACAGTGCCCTCGGGAGCCTGAAGGAATTGTCGACCCCGGTTAAGTCCAAGGACCAGCTTGTTCATCTCGCCACGGTTGCGGCGAACCAGGACAGCGAAATCGGCCAGACCATCGCCGATGCCTTTGAGTCGGTGGGAGAAGACGGCGTGATCACCATCGAAGAAGGCAAGGAGGTCGATACCCTGGTTGAATCCGTTGAAGGAATGGAATTCGACCGCGGCTATCTCTCCCCGCACTTCATCACTGATGGCGACAAGATGCTCTGCGAGCTCGAAAAGCCCTATATTCTCATTTTCGAAGAGAAGCTCACCAGGCTGGAAGAGCTTCTGCCCCTGCTGGAAAAGGTCCTCGCGGCCAAGAGATCTCTCCTGGTCGTTGCTGAGGATGTCGAAGGCGAGGTGCTTTCCGCACTGGTGGTCAACAAGCTCAAGGGAGTGCTTCCCTGTGCGGCGGTCAAGGCTCCGGCCTACGGAGAGCGGCGCAAGGCCATGCTCCAGGACCTGGCGATTCTTACCGGTGGAAAGGCAATCTTCAAGGACGTCGGGATGAAGCTCGAATCTCTTGAGCTGGCAGATCTCGGCGAGGCCGGCAAGATTCGCATTACCTCCGAAGACACGATTATCGTCGGCGGTGGCGGCAAGTCCGGCGAGGTGGAGGCAAGGGCCAACGAGATTCGCAGGGAGCTCGAAGAAACAGAGTCGGAATATGATCAGGAAAAACTCCAGGAGCGCCTGGCCAAGCTGGTCGGCGGAGTCTGCGTGATCCACGTGGGTGCTGCCACTGAGAGCGACATGAAGGAGCAGAAGTCCCGCTTCGAGAGTGCGCTGAATGCGACCAGGGCGGGCCAGTCAGAGGGACTCCTCCCCGGCGGTGGAGTCGGACTCTTCCGGGCCGCGGAGGCTCTCGATGGGCTGGATTCGGATGGTCTTACCTCCGAGGAGCAGGCCGGGCGGGCAGTGATCCGGGCTGCTCTCGAGACGCCTATTCGCCAGCTCTGTGAGAATTCGGGTGTAGAGCCAGCCACGATCCTGCGTCAGATTCGCTCGGCGGATAACGTCAATCTTGGCTGCAACCTGGCTTCAGACAAGGTAAAGGTAGTCGATATGCTGGAGGAGGGCGTGATCGATGCGACCAAGGTCGTGCGTGCCGCCCTGCAGAATGCAGCAAGCGTCGCGACTCTCCTTCTTACAAGCGACACCATGATTGCCGAGATTCCTCACGATGAAGATGAGGATGACCACCATCACCACCATCACGATGATGGCATGGGCATGGGTGGCATGGGAGGAATGGGTGGCATGGGAATGTAATCCCACTCTTTCTAAACAAAAATTCAAAAAGGGCAGTTTTTACTGCCCTTTTTTTTATCTGAACTAAAAATCTTCAATGAACTTTTCAATGAATGCTAAATGAAGTTTTAAGACGATTAGAGAGGGTTTT
>CAJWZY010000133.1 GCA_913050545.1 uncultured bacterium
GATGAAGTGGGTGTAGCGCTCACGGTACTTCACCTGGCCCACCTGCCAGGTGAGCGGCTCAGGGAAACCGCGACCTTCCATATTCGATTGCCCGGCCAGGATGAAGACCTTCAACCTGCCCTTGCTCTTTGAGGCGGCGTACCGGGGATCTTCTGCTGCAGCAAGGAGGGGAAAAAGGACAGCCGCACAGAGCAGCAGGGCTCTTCGAATGATCATCGGATTCTCCGGATACAGGTTCAGGAAATTGGTTCCAGGGTCAGTTGAACTGGCCCGGGAATCCATTTTCATCACATCGCAGGTAAAACTCCACCCGTGTCTTGAAAACATCGAGGATGTTGTTATCGGCGATGCCGGGCCGTGAAGGGAAGTTCATGTGATGACCAGGGATCCACCCTGCCGGGCTTTTCCCGGCAGGGTCAATGAATGGATTGGGACCTCAGCTGCAGGTCGGCGCCATCGCGGCGCAACCGAGTCCATCTTCGGTGGCATCCGCCCCGCATTCGGCGGCGGTATAACCCGGGCTCAACGGAGATGGAGCCGCTGGTGCGACTCCACCGGTAAACAACCAGCTGAAGATGATGATCGCGTCGGTGATCTCGACGGCACCCGTATCGTTGGCGTCGGCCGCATCCATGCACGCCGGTTCGGCTCCTCCTGAGAACAGGAAGAGCAGCGGAATGACTCCATCTGTCAGGTTGACCGCGCCATCGGAGTTGGCATCACCGCGAACAAAGCTCTCAACCGGATCGGGATCCGGCCCAGGCCCGCCCTCCTGCAATGGAACAGCGTAGCCGGCCTTCAGGAAGCGGTGATTTTCTGCGATTTCCTCGGCGCTGAGAGCCCGCGAGGATACGCGGGCAGAATCGATCGCGTAACCACTCGGGGCAATTCGGTATTGCCCGCGCGAGGCATCATCTTCGCCTGCGAAGAACATGAAACGTGCGTGGTCGTGTCCGGCCGGGGAAATAAAGGCTTTCCCTGCTGGAAGGCCCACCGACCCCTTGAACTCACCATCAAGGTAGACCGAAGCGGTCTGGGGTTCGCTCGTGCGTGAAACCGTCGCTACCACGTAATGACGGCCGGGTGGAATTTCAAAGATCGGGGTCTTGATCTCGTTCCAGCTCGGAGTGAAGGTGCCATCGGGGTTGATGGGCGACATGTTGAAGAGGACCTGCCCTCCCACATCTGCCGCACCGGGACGCACGAAGCCGTAGCCGTACCAGGCGCCATTGGCAATCTCGTCAAGATTGTCATTCGCCAGGTTGCGGCTGTGCCAGGTGCCGGCAAGCACTCCCCAGCTCGCAGCGCCAAGAACTTCCTCCCTGTTGAGGTAGAGCTCTATGGAGAAATCCTGGTTCTCGGAGAACTCGAACTGGTTGTCATCGTCGTTAACCACCAGCCTTCCCTGCCCCGGAAAGCCCTTGCTGGCCGAGGCGTTTTCGTCAAAGGCCGAGTCGCCCTGCCCGACGACAAGTGAGCCGTCCTCATTGGCCTCGACCGTCACATCGAGCCCGTTACCTGAGAAATCCTCGAAGATGCTGCCAGGGCCCAGGGGATCATCGACGAAACGCTCCTGGGCATTGAACTCCCAGATCGCGATGGCATCGTCGGTTTCCATGAAGATCCTCCCGGGAGGCGAAGGCGCCGCCCAGTCAGGGACGCCAACGACGCTGAAATCGAGGGTTGCCGAGCTCTCGGAGCCGACCTCGTTGATGACAGTCAGGGTGACCGTGAACTCGGAGGCTCCCTCGGCCGGGGGAAGCTCGATATCGATGCCTGTGCGATCGACCACCCCATCTGAGTCGAGATCCCAGTGGTATTCGCTGATCGCAACGGGCGCAACAGGATCCCCGGCATCTGCCGGACAGAGGAACGCGACAGGTGAAACAGGCGTTGTCGACCCCGCTGCGTTGAGGCCCAGGACCCCCCCGGTTGCAAGCCAGATCATCTCACCGCCAACGACCTCGCCGTTGACACTTGCGCTGATATCGGCAACCGGAGCCTGGTTACTCACCTGGATGGAGGCGGCAGCCTCAGCCGAATTGCCAGCCGCATCGGTTATGCGGAGACTCGCCTCGACGCCATCGGCACCGCCGGCTTCATCGAAGGAGTAATCGTAGACAACATCCCCCTCCACGTAAGCCCCATCGCCGATTCTCCATTCATAGCGAATGATCTCCCTTCCATCTCCTCCAACACTATTAGCCCCCGAGAGGGTGACGCACTGGTCGACGATGGCATCGCGGGTCGAGGTGGTCAGCACGGCCTGGATCTCGATCTCCTCGACAAAGGGAATCGGCTCGCAGTCCTGGATCAGGAAGTTGTTTTCCTCGACCTCCTGGGCACTCATGGAGCGCGTCAGGACGCGAGCGGCACTGATGGAGTATCCCGAGGGAGAGGTCCTGTAGGAATTCCTGCTGAGATCATCGACCCCGGTGAGGAAAGCGAAATGGCAGGGGTCGTACCCCGAAGGGGCATAGAAAGCCTGCCCGGGTGGAATACTCACCTGGGCAACCTGGATCCCATCGAGATAGACGGTTCCGATCCCGTTCTCACGGTCAATGCTGGAGACGAGGTAGTGCTCCCCGACGGGGATATCAAAAAAGCCGCTCTTGATCTCGTTATAGCTAGGGGTGAAGGTCCTGTCCGGATTGATTGGCGATAGATTGAGCGCCCAGCCGGCATCGTTGTTGCGAATGTAGCCGTAGCCATACCAGGCTCCGTTCGCTATGGGATCCTCGGTGTCAACAAGCAGGGTGCGGCTGTGCCAGGTTCCTGCCAGGATGCCCCAGTTCTGGGTACCCGGGACCTCGTCACGAACCACGTAGAGCTCGATTGAGAAGCTCTCATCCTCACCGAATTCGAATGCCGATCCATCGCCATTGGTCGCCACGTGGGCCGCCCCGTTCCAGCCGGGACCACGGTAAATGGCCGTATCCTCTTCACAGAGTGTCGAGCCGGGTCCGACCTGGATGGCCGAACCATCGTTGTTCTTAACAACGGCATCGTTCCCATTGCCGGAGAGGTCTGATATGACGGTCCCATTCCCCGGAGCGCCCCCGACAGCGTCTGCAAAGTTGTTGAACTCCCAGATCGCTCTTGTTTCGGGAGTGTTTCGAAAGATCCGCCCCTCTTGAGAGAAAGCGACACCCTGTAAGAGGAAGCAAACCAGTAACAACAGGAAAACTGCAGATTTATGCATCAGACCTGATCTCCATGAAAATTATTGCGGGAGTTATTCAACCCAAACCGTGAACAACAACAATGAAGGTTCTACCAGGCTGAAAAGCTCAGGGCTTGACCTTCACCTTCAGGTATTTACAGAAAAATTCGAACTGGGACTCCACCGGGTCCTTCCCCTTGGGATGCGGAGGAATGCCATTCTCCCCTGTTCCGTAGAGCACGCACCGGATCCGCACCTTGTCGGCCTTCGCCTTCATCATCTTGGCGTACTTCGGATGGTGAACCGCATCGGAAGGCTGGGAGTGGGCGTAGATATAAAGCGGCGGACCTCCGCGCTTCATCTTGCCGATGATCATCTCCTGGGTACCCATCGGCTGCATCAGGCTGCCAACCACCTGGACCTTCGAGGAATAGCGCCCGACCTTGTCTCGACTCCGGCGACTGCCGATCTCGGGCCCGTAGCCAAGCCACTCGGAGATCAGCGCCCCGGCCGAAGCCCCGATCGCCCCGAAACGTCTCGAGTCGATATTCCAGTCCTTGCTCTTTGAGCGCAGGAACTGGATCGCGCGCCCGCAATGCTTCATGACCTTCGTATACTCAGCCGCGCTCTGGTTCTCAATGAACGGGTAATTACAGGAAGCGAAAGAGACCCCGGCTTTGAGATACTTATCGATGATGGCCCGGCTGGGAATCTGTCTTTTGTCACCCTGGACAAACCCTCCACCATGGAAATAGATGATGACGGGGGTAGGCTTGGAAGATTCTGCCTTCCAGAAATCCAGCACGTTGCGCGGGTGCTTGGTGTCGTATTTCTCGTCCTTATAGCTGGGCTCTTCCCCGGCCGCCGTCGTCGAAATCCAGCAGCATGCAAGGAGCGCTGCCAACAGAAAAGGTGATCTACTCAACATGACTACTCCTTGGTTTTATGGAGGCTCCACCGTAACAGCCGGGCGGGACAGTTGCTATCCGTTTCAAACCGATCGCTACAAAAGATTACAACGTCCTGAAATTACTGGTCTTTCCTGCGAAGAAGAAACAGGCCAAGTCCCCCACAAAGGGTAAATCCCAGCACGTTGACCACCCCATGGGTGGCTGCCATCAGCTGGTTGGGAATCAGCTTGTCTTCTCCAGGATAGAGGTACTCGCCGACAGCATAGGTGGTGGAAAGCGCCATCGTCGCTGTCAGAGAAAGCGCGGCGGCGCATAACAGCACCTTCGGCAGGAGGCCCGGCCCCGAGAAAAGGGCAATCAGCACCAGCACGAAGGCCAGGGTCAGCATCCCAAGGGAGAGGGCCACTCCAGAGATCACCTCGACGATCGGAGAGGCCATGATCCCGACGGCAACCAGCGGCGGGCCGATGATCACCACAGCAGCCGCAAACCGGTAGGCGGCAAGCGCAAAAGGGCGCGCCGCTTCGCTGGAGCCCCCCCCCGCCCTGAGAGCCCTCCCGGCAAGGCCGGCAATGACCGCGGCTGAAAACCCGGCGAAGTGGAAGTGGACAGCGGTCAGCAGCACGATCTCAGGGCTGAAGTCCATAGGAGCAATGCCCGCGCTCGAAAGCACCAGCCACCCACCTCCCACCGGCAGGTAGAGAAGACCGGCATCGATGGCCGTCTCTTCAATCGGCCCCAGCCCCCTCTTGAGGATGCGCTGCAATCCAAGCAGGGCAACCAGACCAGTCACCAGGAGCCAGGGCAGGCAGAGCACGGCGGAGAGGTAATGGATCGACCCATCCGCGGCGGCATCGAGCTCCGGAGCGAGACAGCGCCCCACAATCGCGCAGACAGCCGCCGGCAGGACGAGTAAACCGAGCAGCGCCTGGCCTCGCAGCACCTGCCCACCCTGCACCATCGCCAGCCCCCCGGGAATGGCGACAAGCGGTCCGAAAAGCAGGAGCAATTCGATCAGGCCAAGCGAAGAATCAAATGAGGTGAGAGCGCAATAAACTCCGGCAACTATCCAGAAAGCGCCGCCAATGAGGGCATTTCTTCTCTGAAGAGTTGAAGTGCCCCCAGGCCTCACGCCAGGCCGCCTGTTTCGCGCAGCTCGGGGTTTACCTTCTCGATGGCAGCTTCTTCACTTTCGGGGCTTTTTTCCGCAGCCATAGGGAGGTCGCCATAGAGCTGGATGCGCCCACAACCCGGGCAGATCCGGCCACGCACCGGCTTCCAATCGCTGCTCCAGAAGCTTGCCGGGGGAATGGCCCAGGACAGGTTGGAGAGAACAACCTCCTGCATGGTGGCACCACAATCCGGACAGGGATCTTCCGGAACAGTAACCTTCTTCAGTTTATGGCTGGCCATGCGGGCATCCTTCCACTATTACCTGCCGCCGTCAACCGGAATGGTTTTCCTGATGCTCATTGAATCAAAAGCAGCCCCAGCGGTGCCCACAGCGGACATTCTCAGCTCGTCTCCCTCGATCTCAACAATCACCGCATGATGGCGCATCGCAACGGACGCCATGCGCAGCGAACGGAAAATACTGTATAGAACAGCCCCGCCCCCACCGGTGACCACGTAGATGGGAGCCCCCGGATCGAGGAAATCCGGTTCCATGTGCCCATCGATGGCGTTTCCCGCGCGGAGCGGATAGCTCCGCTGATAGCTGTGATCGTGACCGGCCAGGACAAGATCGACGCCATGCTCTTCAAAGAGGGGCGCCAGGTAAAACTGCAGCAACGGTGCATCTCCGTGGCTTGAATCGCTGTACATCGGATGGTGGAAATAGCAGATGACCCAGTCAGCGGTATTGCTCTCCAGTTCATCCTCGAGCCACTCGTACTGGAGGCTGGCACTTGAAAGATCCTGGTTCGAATCAAGTGCTATGAAGAGACAATTGCCCCTCCGGAAGGAGTAAAAATGTTCAGTACCATCGGCGCTGTTGGCAGGCAGGTAGACCTGTTCAAGCAGAGGCTTGGCGTATTCGGTCCGGACATCGTGATTGCCCAGGCAGGGATATACAGGAACCTGGTCCAGCAGGGAGGCCATGGGCGCAAAATAGTTCTGCAGCACCTCAGCCCGGGTGCCGTCGTAATAGGCGTTATCCCCGGTTGTCAGGACCAGGTCCGGCGCGCTGGCGCTGATCACATCAAGCACAGCGTATTGAGTATCACACCCGCACCCATGATCGCCAAGGACTGCGAAGCGAATCACAGCAGAGGGATCAGCCGAGACGGTTTTAAACGAGCTCACCCCGCTGAGCGCATCCGGTCCGCTTCTATTTTTATCGCTTGCAGTAAATGCTCTTTTGGTAACAGTTC
>CAJWZY010000134.1 GCA_913050545.1 uncultured bacterium
GAGAATCTGGCGGGCCTGGGTTCCCTTGCCGTAGAGGTCGCGGATGGATTTCGGCTCCCGCGAGACGTCAAATGCATCGGAGGCGTCGATCTGCATCCGGTAGGCGAGCTCAAAGGACTGGATTCTTGATTCCAATGGGGCTTCCCGGCCGCGTTGTTCGAGGTGCTTGAGGTTGAGCTGCTTGAGCAGGTCGAGCTGTTCGCGTTGCCTGGGAAGCGACAGACCTGGATTGCGTATGTGTTCGATCAGCTTGTCGATCTTGCTGTGCTTGGTGTCGATGTGGGTGCCCTGGAAGATTCCGGGCAGGAAGCCCGACTGCCAGTTCTGGCTTTCCTGGATCGGGTAGCCACCGGGGCACATTGCGATGAAGCCCGGGAGGTTGAGGTTTTCGGTGCCGAGGCCGTAGGTGATCCAGGAACCCATGCTCGGCCGGACCTGCCGTGCATCGCCACAGTTCAGCAGCAGCAGGGAAGGCTCGTGGTTGGGAACATCCGCGTACATGGAGCGGATGACTGCAATATCATCGATAGACTCGGCGACATTGGAGAAGAGCTCGCTGACCTCGATCCCGCTCTGCCCCCAGCGGCGGAATTTGAAAGGGGACCGGAAAGCAGTGTCTGTTTTTCTCTCCGTACGAAGATTCTTGATAGGAAGTTTTTTGCCATGCAGCTTGTCGAGCATCGGCTTGGGGTCGAAGGTGTCGACATGGGACGGTCCGCCGTTCATGAAGAGGTGGATAACGCGTTTCGCTTTCGGGGCGAAATGGGGTGCGCGTGACAAAAGAGGATTCGTGTAGCTCCTGTTTTCCCCCGCGGCCTTGAGCTCCTGTGATGCCAGCATGCAGCCAAGTCCCAGGGAGGCCATACCCATCCCGGATCTCTGCAGTAGTTCACGCCGTGAGATTGGCAGCTCGTGACCTGCGTGGCTATTCCTGCTCATGCGATCCATCGTAAATGGTTCCAGCTGCTTCTGTCAGTCAATAAAAACGAACTCATTGGCAAGCATCAGGGCTTTTACGTAATGGGTCCATCTTTGAGGTGTGTCCTCTTCCAGGTATTTCAGCGCCAGCTTGATCTCGTCCGGGGCTGGATTCCTGCCGTAGATGTGGCGGTAGAGGCGGAGGATCTTTTTGCCCGGGTCAGAGATCCCACTGTAGCGGGGGTGTTCGAGAGTCTTTTTCGCCTGCTCCTGGGCAAAGGGGCCGTTCATCAGGTAAAGGGCCTGCTGGGGAACGGTGGTCTGGTGGCGTCCGGGACTGGTCGAGTCAGGAATCGCGAAGTCGAAATTCCTCAGGGTCGCCGGCAGGTTCTGGCGGTCGATGAAATTGTAGATCGTTCGACGCATCGAGAAGGGGCGCTTGAAGATGTCCACGGATGCTCCTCCCATGTTGGTATCGAGCCTTCCTGCAGCCTGCAGCATGGAATCCCGCAGCGCTTCAAACTCAAGGCGCATGGGCGTCACTCTCCACAGGAGCAGGTTCTGGGGATCCTTCTGAAAGTATTCGGAGCGCAGGGTGCTTCCCTGTCGATAGGTTGCCGAGAGCAGGATTCGCCGATGAAGTGCCTTGACCGACCACCCATCCTCGCTGAACCGGCTTGCAAGCCAGTCGAGGAGGTCCGGATGGCTTGGCTTGTCCCCACGAATACCAAAGTCGCTGGGGGTTCGGACCAGGGCATTGGAGAAATGATGCTTCCATAAACGGTTCACGATCACTCTTGCTGTCAGCGGATTCCTGTTCGAGGTGATCGACTCAGCCAGTTCCAGCCGGCCGCTTCCATTGCTGTAGGGTTTTCTCTCTTTGGGAGAAAGAACAGCGAGGAATCGTCTTGGGACAGGATCACCCTGGTCCGAGGATTTTCCCCGCTTGAAGATTCGCGGATTAACCGGCTTCGGCAGGTCCTCCATGCTCATGGCACGTTGAGGCTTAGTGGAGGAATGCGCCGAGGGATAGATCGCTCCGATGGCCGGGAGATCCTTCGGCTCACGAGAGCTGGCAAAGATGCCGTAGAGCGAGTAATAATCGGCCGTGGGGATGGGGTCGTATTTATGGTCGTGACAACGGGCGCATTGCACGGTCAGCCCCATCATTCCCCGGGTCACGACATCGATGAGGTCATCGATGATGTCGTGCTTGTTATTGAGAAATCGTCTTCCAAGGGTCAGGTAGCCGAGGGCGGCAAGGGGACGTTTATCCTCTCCCAGCTGCATCCTGTCGGCAGCAATCTGGTGGCGGATGAAGGTGTCATAGGGCAGGTCATCGTTGAAGGAGTTGATGACGTAATCACGGTAGGTATAGGAGAAGGGATATTTCCTCTCGGCGGTGAAAACATACCCCCTGGTGTCTGAGTAGCGAGCCACGTCGAGCCAGTGGCGTCCCCAGCGTTCTCCGTAGCGTGCGGAAGCAAGGAGACGGTCCACGACCTTTTCCCACGCTTGCGGGGAATCATCCTTTTCAAAGGAGTCGATTTCTGCAGGTGTGGGGGGAAGTCCGATGAGATTGAAGGTGATTCGCCTGAGAAGCTTGTCCCTGCGGGCCGGACGGGCAGGTGTCATTCCGGATGACTCCAGGCGCCTGGATACGAAAAGATCGATCGGGTTGATGGCCCAGTCGGAGGTTCTCTCTGGTGGTTCAGGATCCCGGATTTCCTGGAAGGCCCAGTGGGTGGCCGAATCGTGTTTTTGCGCCTTTGCTCCAGGGGTGTTTTTCGGCCAGGTGGCCCCGGCTGAGATCCACTCGTCCAGAGCCTTGATCTCAGCGGGAAGAAGCTTCTTTTTCGGCGGCATCTTGATCTTCCCGGTATGGCGAACGGCGGCCATCAGACGTCCCAGCCGGGGTTTACCGGCGATGATGAGGGGGCCATCTTCTCCCTTTTGAAACAGGGCGTCTTTTTGATCAAGACGAACTCCGCCCTTGGTGGCCTTTCCTCCGTGGCATTTGAAGCAATTCTCAGCGAGGATCGGCCGGATGCGGTTCTCAAAGAAGGTGTCAGCATCCTGTCCGGATGATTGACCAGGGAGACAGAAAATTAACGAAATGCCCGCCAGCAGTAGCAGGGGGGAAGGTAAACGTGCTCTCAGGGGCATATCGCGTTGCATAGCGCCTGCATAGTATCACTCCGAAGTCCACTTATGTAGTGGTGAGCGTCAACTGCCGGCGAGGACCGGAGATGTGATAACTCCTTTTATCAGTACGAATTAATATCCCGGATGGTTTGTTTTTTATCCCTGTAGTCTACGCTACAATCGCCAGCTTGTTTCATGCCGCCCTTGAGTCTTGAACAGGGCGCGGTATTCCACATCAGTTGTTTTTTTTACAAGTTGGTTAATAAAAATGAGTCGTTTGATTGAGCCGCACGGTGGTGAGCTTGTTGATCTTATTGTTGGGGGGGAACAGGCGGAGGAACTGAAAAACCAGTCGAAGGAATGGCCTTCCTGGGATCTCTCACCCCGGCAGATGTGCGATATCGAGTTGTTGCTCAACGGAGCTTTTTCACCCCTGCGCGGTTTCATGAAGCGTGAGGATTACGACTCTGTCTGCAGCACGATGCGCCTTGCGGATTCCACCGTCTGGCCGATACCGATCACCCTTGCAGTGACCGAAGAGTTTGCCTCCTCGCTTTCCTCCGGGGACAAGGTTGCCCTGCGTGATCCCGAAGGGGTTATGCTGGCGGTTCTGAACGTTGAGGATGTCTGGCAGCCGGACAAGAAGGCAGAGGCGGCCGGGGTCTATGGGACGGAGGACACCTTTCACAAGGGAGTCGCCTCTCTCCTGAACGATACACCCGACTGGTATATCGGTGGCGAGGTGCAGGGAGCCCAGCTTCCCTTTCACTACGACTCGAAAAGTCTTCGCCTGACCCCCAAGGGCATCCGGCGCGAATTCGACAGGTTCGGTTGGCGCGATGTCATCGCCTTCCAGACCCGCAACCCGATGCACCGGGCTCATTTCGAGCTCACCATGCGTTCCATTCGAGAGCAAGAGGCCAATCTTCTTCTGCACCCTGCGGTGGGAATGACCAAGCCGGGCGATATTGATCATTACACGCGGGTACGTTGCTACCAGGCCCTGCTTCTGCATTATCCCCAGCACACGGTCTACCTCTCGCTGCTTCCGCTTTCGATGAGGATGGCCGGTCCGCGGGAGGCCCTCTGGCACGCGATCATCAGGAAGAACTACGGCTGTACCCATCTCATTGTCGGCCGTGACCACGCCGGTCCCGGAGCGGATGAGGCCGGGAAGCCGTTCTATGGTCCCTACGATGCCCAGGAGATCCTGAATGAATACCAGGAAGAGGTGGGCATGAAGATGGTGCCGTTCTCGATGTTGACCTACGTTGAGGACAAGGATGCCTACATGACCGAGGACGAGATTCCCGAAGGTGCCAGGACCCTCAGCATCTCCGGTACGGATCTGCGTGACCGCCTGGCGAAGGGGCGCGAAATTCCGGGCTGGTTCACCTTTCCAGAGGTGGCCCGCGAGCTCAGGAAGACCTATCCACCCCGCCATCGACAGGGTTTCACGATTTTCTTCACCGGCTTGTCAGGCTCAGGGAAGTCGACCATAGCCAATGCCTTCATGGCCAAGTTGCTGGAGACCGGTGGGCGACCGGTGACCCTCCTCGATGGAGATATTGTCCGCAAGAACCTGTCATCTGAACTGGGGTTCTCCAAGGAGCATCGCAACCTCAACATCCAGAGGATCGGTTTTGTCGCCAACGAGATATCGAAGAATGGGGGAATCGCGATCTGCGCCCCGATTGCTCCCTACGATGAGGTCCGCCAGCAGGTTCGCTCGCTTATCGAGCAGCGTGGAGGATTTATCCTGGTCCATGTTGCGACTCCCCTGGAGGTCTGCGAGGAACGCGATCGCAAGGGACTCTATGCCAAGGCGAGGGCGGGTATCATCAAGGAATTCACCGGGATTTCCGATCCCTACGAAGAGCCTGAGAACGCGGAGGTTGTCATCGATACGACAGCCTGCCTGCCGGAGGAGGCTGCCCAGAAGATCCTTCTCTACCTCGAGCGAGAGGGCTTCGTCGGGGCTGAGGACTGAGAGTCGCAGCAGGGTCTCAGTCGAGAATCTCCCTGAGCTTCTCGATGCTGATATTTGCACCGCAGATAACGATGCCGATTCGCTTGCCGCTGTAGTCTTCCCTGGTTTTCAGGAAGGCTGCAAGGGCGACGCCTGCCGACCCCTCGATCAGCATGCGGTGGTTGGCGATGAAGTCGCGCATGGCTGAGCTGATCTCGTCTTCGCTGACAAGGATGGACCGATCGATGACTTTCCTGCAGATGTCGAAGGTGATGGAGCCTGGCTCGACACCGCCGGCGGTTGCATCAGAGAGAGTCTCTGAGCAGGGCACCTCGATGACCTCTCCTGCCTCGATGCAGGCATGCATTGCGGGGGAGGCTGCCGGCGAGCAGGCTATGATCTCTGTGCCGGGGCTTACAGCTTTCAGATAGGTCCCCATTCCAGCGATGAGGCCTCCGCCACCAACCGAGATGAACACTGCATCCAGGGCAGTGGCCTGTTCAAGCAGTTCGACAGCGACGGTTCCCTGGCCGGAGATGATGTGCGGGTCATTGTAGGGTGAAACATAGGCCAGCCCGTTCTCCTGTGCCAGCGACCGGGCATAGACCTCGGTTTCGAGGCAATCTTCTCCGTGGTGTTTCACCTCGGCACCGTAGCTCTTCATCAGCTCTACCTTCGAGGCAGAGGCGTAGGTCGGAACACAGACGGTAACAGGACAGCCGGCATGGCTGGCCCCGAAGGCGCAGGCAGCTCCATGATTTCCCGAGGATGCGGCGATGATTCCACGTTCCCTCTCACCCGGGCTGAGGCAGGAGAGCTTGTTCAGGCCACCGCGAACCTTGAACGACCCTGTTACCTGGTAGTTCTCGAGCTTCAGGAAGACCTCGCTTCCACTGAGCTGCTCAAGGTGTACCGATCGCTGCGCAGGAGTATTGCGCAGCTGCCCGCTGATTACCGTGTGGGCTTTGAGGATGTCATCTTTAGTGGTCATGTTTTTTAACTTTCGAACCCAGGCTGCCCCGGATAGCCGGGGGTGGCCTCGAGAACTGAAAGTGGAAAGAATCGGCAGGTTGAAGCTTTCATAAGGGTGATTTCCGCTTAGAGTGCTGCTTCGAAAGGAAGCTTCGCAGAAGAACAGTTTACACAGGGGCGCCATCTTCGTCACCATCACTGACCTGCAGTATTAATTCTCTCGCGAGCTGTGAGATATGAACACGCCGTCCCTGGAAATCCTGGAATCAGTAGAAACCCCTCTTGGGCTGCTCTGCCTGCGTCGCCGGG
>CAJWZY010000135.1 GCA_913050545.1 uncultured bacterium
CTAATTGCTCAGCTTGATCCTGCTGAATTTGGGTCGGTTTAAGAATGAGCTGTGTGACGGTGAAAAATGCGGCAAAGGGAAGTGCTACCAACACAACCAGAATAGCGATCAGCCATTTTTTGCCTTTTGAACTCACTCAAGGAGACTATCATCATCCCAAACGGTCTCAAGGTAATTCATATACAAACCTTGGCGATATTTATCATATCCTATTTGGATAGTGATGGTTCAATGATCGGTTGATCGCCGTGCAATCTGAGTAATTCTATAAACTTGGCCAGTCCGGCTTTCTCGGCCTCACCCAAGTCGTAACGGATGTGGCCACCGAGGTAGGCTTGGCGAAACTCGGCGTCGTAATCGGGATGCTCGGCGATAATTTGGGCGAGGTTGGCCAGGCCGTTTTCCTTGGCGGCGAGGAGCTTGGCGCGGAGGGCTTCATCATGATGACCACGTCGCAAAGCCCAGGCCGCATAGACGAAAGGCAGGTCAGTCAGCTCGTGCCATGCAGCGCCAAGATCCCAGATTGCGTGGTCGTGCGGGGCGCGCAGAAAATCAATGCCAGGGTTGCCAATGAGCAGCACGTTTTCCAGTGCGGCAGCTTGGGAGTAGTCGGCCAACGGCTCAAAGGTGGGCACAAGGCCACGCTCGGCCAGGAGCACACGCAGGAGGTTCACACTGGTGAGGCTGGCGATATCGCAGTGGATGGTCTGGATTTCCTCCAGCGGTTGACGATGCGCGAGGAAGACGCTTTTCACCGGCCCGTGTGAAGCGACCGCCACGCCATCGAGCACGTCGTAGCCATCGTGAAAAAGCACCTCCGTGATGCTCACCAGTGCCGCATCCACTTCACTCATTTAATTTCTCCTTGTTGGTTTACCTGTCGTTTGCAGGAGCATATTACCAAGGGGCGCAAGGAGCAAGAGGGAAGCTTCAGGCCCAGGACCATTCTCGCAGGGAGCTGAGAACCCGATCAGCCTCGTGGAGATCTTCCGCTCCATAGGAATTGGTCACCGCGATGCACATCATGCCGGCCTTCCTGGCGGCCTCGACTCCCCTGAAGCTGTCTTCAAAGGTCAGGCAGTTGGCAGCGGTCAGATCAGGATGCCCGGATTGCTGCAGAAGCTCGAGCCCCTTGAGGAAGCATTCGGGATCCGGCTTGCTCTTGTCGATGTCATCACTGCAGATGAAAGCCGGGAACATTTCAGCGAGACCGTGTTTTCCGAGGACGGTCGAGATCTCCTTGCGGCGCCCTCCGCTGGCGATGGTGAATGGCAGGCCTGGAGGAATGGAGGCGAGTGTCTCGGCCACACCATCGAAAATCTCGATGCTGGTGATTCCTTCCTGGTAGAGCTGTGCTTTTCGAAGGAGCACCTCGGCGAGCGTTTCCTGGTCGAGGGGCCTGCCGGCCTCCTCGAAGGCGATTGCGAACGAGGCCCTGTCGTGGATTCCCATGAAGCGAGCTCTGCCGGTTCCCGGGGGCAGCTCGACATCGTAATCAAGCAGGGTCTGGCGGAAGGTTGCGAAGTGCAGGGGCTCAGTGTCTGCTATCAGTCCGTCGAAGTCGAAGAGGACGGAGCGAACCTCCTGCATTAGAGCCCCTCGGCCTTGGCGATGATTTCCCAGGCCTCCTTCGCGGTTTCAACGAACTGGAACAATTCAAGATCCTCGGGGGAGATCATTCCTTCCGCTACCAGCTGGTCAAAGTTGACGATGCTTCGCCAGTAATCTTCTCCGAAGAGAATAATAGGAAGTGGCTGGATCTTTCCGGTCTGGATAAGGGTCAGTGCCTCGAAGAGCTCATCCATGGTACCGAAGCCACCTGGGAATGCGGCGAGCGCGGCAGCCCGCATCAGGAAGTGCATCTTGCGGATGGCGAAGTAGTGGAACTGGAAGCAGAGGTCGGGGGAGATGTACTGGTTGGGCGCCTGCTCATGGGGAAGGACGATATTGAGACCGATACTCTTGGCAGCGACATCGTGCGCTCCAAGATTGCCGGCCTCCATGATTCCCGGTCCTCCCCCGGTAATGACCACCAGGTCGAGATGGCTGTCTTCCTGGCTGTGCTGGGAGACGATCTGGGCAAGCTCTCGCGCCTGCTCGTAGTAATCAGCCTTTCCCAGCAGGTTGCGGGCGATGGTCACCCTGGCTGCCAGTCCCTCGTCATCGGGGCTGTCAGCCAGGGCCTTTTCGGCCTCGGCCAGTTTTTTCTCGGAGGTTTCCCTGTCGGGTATCCGCGCACTGCCGAAGATCACCACCGTGGAGCGAATGTTCTGTTCCTGCTGGATGAGTTCCGGCTTCAGCAGCTCCAGCTGGAGGCGAACAGGCCGAAGCTCATCGCGCAGCATGAAATCCTCATCGAGGAAAGAAAGCTGGTAGGCATGTGAGCGGGTCTGCGGGGTGTCCTTCGAGGTCCTGGCAGCCTCTGCATCGTGGCGAGCTGAAGGAAAAGGATCTTTTTCGGGTGGTATCAACATTTTACTGCCTGGTGGTCATTCCTGTTTAACGAGGTCGATGATGTAGTCAGCCCGGGTGCCGTACTCTCCATCCGGGTCCAGCTCGAGTACCTTGCGAAGATCCTTGAGGGCCTCGGTATCCCGGTCTTCCACTGAGTGGACATAGCTCCTGAGGAAATAGGCTTCAGGAAGGCCCTTGCCGCTCTTGACCCGGCTGATATACGCCGAGAGAGTCTCCAGTGCGGCCTTGTATTGCTTGCCTCCGAGGTGGAGCCGCGCAAGCGGCAGATGGGCTTGCTGGAAGCTGCTGCCTCCCCTGGTGTCTCCAAGGGCTATGATCTGTTTGTAGAGTTCGCGTGCTTCAGTCGTCTTTCCTCCCGACCTCTTGATGTCGGCAAGCTCAAGCAACAGGGTCGGCTCCATCGGTTTGCGCTGGAGAGCGCCTGAGAGGATCTTTTCGGCAGCAGCGGGATTGCCGGATGCGAAGGTCGCCCGGGCCCATGCGCGAACCGAGTCGAGATCACCCGGGTTCTTTTCGGCAGCTTTTCGCAGCTCGTCGAGCGTTGCAGCGGATTTGATGGCCTGGCGTAATTCGGTGAGGAATTTCTCTGCCGGGCGGAATCCACTCAGACGCTTGAGCTCTTTTCCCTCGGCGCTGAGCAGGAGGATGGTTGGCAGCCCCTTGACCGCGAATTGCGCTGAAATTTTCGGCTGGTGATCGGTGTCGATGCGCACCGGGACAAAGAAGGTCTCCACCAGCTTGATCACCTCCGCGTTGCCGAAAGTTTCGCGGTCAAGTTTTTTGCACCACCCGCACCAGTCGGCTTCAAAATCAGCCAGGATGGGCCTGGTGACCCGGGCCGCTTCTTCCAGGGCCTTCGGGTAGCTCTCTCTCCATTGGATGGCCCGCGGTTTCGGAGCCGCCTTCGGGGTGTCCTGGCCGGGGCAGTAGGAGGTGACTGTTATGAGTGTCAGCAGGCAGATTGTTTTTTTCATGGGCAGGCTTGGTTTCAGTATTGGTTCTTGAAAGTTACCTGGTCAGCCGCGCGTTGGCCCAATCGGCATGATCGGCAAAATCGAGCTGATCTTTCCCGTAGTCTACCAGAAGACGGAGGGTCTTTGCGCCTGCCACGGAGATAGATATGGGTAGCGGCTTCCTGGCGGAGTCGAAGTTTTCGCGCAGGCGCTCTTTACCATCGACGGAGACCACAAAAGTTACCGACCCCTTTCCGCGCGAAGAGTCATCAATTCCCACTGTGGCGGCAAAGTTGCTGTACTGGTTGTTGAGAGAATAATCGAGAACGGTTCGTGAATGCACTCCGAGTCCCTTGCGGTAGGTCTGTCCTTTCAGTTGCAGCGGATCTCCGCTCACGCTCAGGTCCTTGCGGTAGGCGAAAGCTTTACCGAGAACGGCGGTCTCCTCGACCCTGGCGGGCTCAATGTTTGACAGGAACACGATCTTGTCACTGGCGGGCAGGATCTTCCCAATGAGCGAGAGCGGGATCTTCTGGATAGCGACCGCGGGTGAGAGGGGCAGCCGAAAGAGCAGAACCGGCCCTTCGCTGGTCTGCTCCATTCCCTTGAGATAGACAGGCAATTGCCCAAGGCCGGGTATTTCAAGCCGTGCAGGGGGGTCAGCGTCTTTTTGATCGGAGGCGATCGGGGTGAGAACTACGCCCTGGACAAGCTGCCGGCGAACGCGGCTGCGTTTGCCGGCAATCTCGACCTGGAGGTAATCCTTGTCGATTCCGCGGAATACTCCGGTCACGCTCAGCAGGCCTGAACGCCGCAGGACGAACACATCCTGCGGGGGAGGCTCAGCCTCGAGGGCCTGCTCGAAAACCGGGTCGGCTTTGTAGGCTTCTCTGAGCCTGAAGGCAGCGAGGGCGGCCAGCTGGCCTGAGACAGGGGGGATTCCTTCGACGCCAAGGCTGAAGCTGGCGAGTGGACCCGTAGCAGAGTTTTTGATTTCGACCAGGCGACCGAGTATTTTTTCTCCACTTCGAAAAGCGATAACCGGTCCACTGGAGAAATCGAGGGTCTTGCCGGAGCTCTTAACAGGGAGGCGGATCTCGTGAACTTCCAGGAGGGCAATAGGTTGCGGGGTATCCTTCAGTGAGATCGAGGTGGAGGAGAGCTGATCGAGGATCCCGGCAAGCTTCTTTCCATCAGCAAATACAAGCTCGACTGCGACGGAGGTGCCGCCAGCGGGAGGTACCTCCGGGGTCTCCCCGTAGAGCCAGCAGAGGCCTGTGAGCCAACTCCCCAGCGCCAGCGCCAGGATGCGAACCCTCCTGCTCCTTCGGTTCCCCTCGGCCGGAGCAGTCAAATCAGGGTTCCTTGGAGAGAGCTTCGTAATACTTCTTGAGCAGCTTTTCGTAGCGCGGAGGCAGCTTGCCGCCGAAGCTTTTCAGGGCGCGGGATGCATCCCTGTCCTTGAGAAGTCCCCAGGCCGAGCCCCTGCTCTTGCGGGCGACACCGCTGAGGTTGACGGTTCCATCTCCACCTTCCGGCAGCTTGGATACACGTGCAGGGTTGGCGCTCTTGCCCCCGCCCGGGGGGCCATTTCCGCAGCCACTTCAGCCACCCTTGCCGCAGTCGGGGCAGGTGTGCCTTTCGACGGCTTCCTGCAGTTCGATGAGCTTGTCGAGAGCCACTACAATGCCGCGTTCTTGTTTCTGGGTAGGCGCCTCACTGGTGATTTCGCGGGAGATGAGTTTTTCGACCCGGTTCATCCAGGCTGCTACGGTCTGCAGGGGCTTCCCGTGTTCGTCCTTCAGGACGGCGAGTCGTTCCTCAGCCCTTTGCTTGAGGGCTCCGGGGAGGTTGTCATAATCCGTCACCAGGAGGGCATACTGGGCAAACTCGAGCAGTGTTTCTTTCTGCCTGTTGTAGGCCAGCGCGATGAGCTCACAAGCCCGCCAGTCTGCGATGAGCAGCGTGCGGGCCTCCCTGTTGAGGCGTTCACATTTCTCGATGACACTCTTGTAATTCTCTTTGCTGAAGTCGATCTCCGCCTCAAGCAGCAGGGCATAGGCACGCAGGTAGGGATTGGGACGGTTCCCCAGCGCGCTGGGGTCGAGCTTTGCGAGGGTTGAAACGGCCACCTCAAGCTTTCCCCCTTCAAATGCTGTAGCGGCGCTGTGGTAGGCCGGGTAGAGCTCACTGAGACTGCTCTGGATAAAATCCACAGTGTCGAGGTCCGCTGCAATCTCCGGAGAGAGCTCACGCAGCGCGGAGCCAATTTCGTATTCGAGAACCATGGCCCGGTATCTTGTGGGATCGAGCTTCATGGTCTTGACGAGATGCTGGATGAAGATCTCGGTCTTGTCCCGGCTGCTGAATTCACTGGGGTGCTGGGCACAGAGAGAGGAGGGCGTCACCCCGTAAAAGAAAACGAGAGTGAGCACGGTAGCGGAGATGGAACGAATGAAATTTCCTGGAGCCATTTTATTACCCGCAAGAGGTGCCTGGAAGACGCCGACTGACTTCATAGGTCTATTGTTGTTCTGTGCCGTGGAAGGTCAAAGAAAAAGAAGGGATCATTCGGTAATCGCGTGCAGGCGAGGTTTACTGGCCTATTGAGCCCGCAATTTTCCTTAAAAGTTTCTCAATCTCTTTCTGTTTGCGGCCGATTTCCTGCAGCTGATTTTTTGCCTCAGCAGACAGCTTCTCGCCTTCGCGGGTGCCGTCGAATCTTCCGGTCCTCCGATTTACGCGGATCTGCAGGGCGCGGACCATCTTTAATTCCGCTGACTTTGCGAGCAGTGGAGCTGAGCTGTTCTGGTTCTGCTTCTGACGCCCCTTGTTGGGGTTGGGTGGAGG
>CAJWZY010000136.1 GCA_913050545.1 uncultured bacterium
GGTCAGTTCATGACCTTCAAAGAAAAGCGGCCGCAGGTGAATGCCTGCGGCCGCTTTTCTTTTTTCCGTCTTCAGGGAAGCCACCCCGCGGCATTCAGATCTCAACGAAGACCTTGCCCATCGATTCCCCCGCTACGTGAAGCTTGAACTCGGTAAAATACCCGTAGGGGGTGACCGTCACATCGTAATCAACTCCCCGCAGACGCTCGGCAACCGCCTCCACCAGCTCCCTGGCAAGCTCCGCAGGGGCGCTTTCCCTGCCGAGATGGGCAAAATAATGCAGGACCACCCGCCTTGAGGAGAACTTGCCGGCCACCCACTTGATGTTCTTTACCATCTTGGTGGCCACCTTTCCCCGGCGCTCTTCATCGGCCGGCTCGGCGTGTACCAGGGCCAGCACCGCCCCCTCGGCAGCAAGTTCGTCGCTGCGCTCAGCGGCGTTTTCGAGATTCTTCGAATGAGGTTTCATCCAGAAGTCGTGAACGTAAAAAAGCAGCAGCTTCATTGGCTGTTCCCCGTAATCCTGCCGGTCTCCCGGCGTCCATCAATAACCCGCAGCACACCCATCCTTACGGTTGTCTGAAGCTGCCTGGTAAACCCCGTTTTTATGGTCGAACAGGATCCCCTGGTAGCCACCGAAGGAGCCAACGGCCCTCTGCACCTGGTGCCCCATAGCCCGCAGGCCCTCTATGGCCTGGTCGGAAACACCGCTTTCCACCAGCACACGCCCACCTGCTTCACAGATACGGGCAGCCTCGCCGGCCTCCTGGGGGTTCATGCCGAACTCGATCATGTTCAGCAGGACCTGGGTATGCCCCTGCGGCTGCATGTCTCCCCCCATAACCCCGTAGCAGAACCATGGCTTCCCCTCACGTGTCACGAAGGCCGGAATAATCGTGTGCAGCGGACGCTTGGATCCTTCGAGGCGGTTGAGATGATCTTTCCCCAGTCGAAAAAGGGCTCCCCGGTTCTGCAGGCAGATCCCCGTACCGGGAACAACGAGCCCCGAGCCGAAGCCGTAGTAGATGCTGTTGATGAATGAAACCATGTTGCCCTGGGAGTCCGCCGTACAGAGGTAGACCGTGTCGTTGCCGATCTCGAGAGTCGAGCGGGGAAAACGACCGGCCCGCTTCGGATCGATCCGCGCCCTCATCTTCGCCGCGTACTCTTTCGAAATCAGGGTCTCCACCGGGAGCTTCCTGGTATCGAGATCGGTAACGAAAGTATCCCGGTCAGCGAAGGCCAGCTTCTTGGCCTCGGTGACAAGATGGATGTAATCGGCGGAGTTGTGCCCCATCTTGCGCAGGTCATATCCCTCCAGGATATTGAGCATCTCAAGCGCCACGATACCCTGGCCGTTAGGAGGCAGCTCGTAGAGCCTGTAGCCCTTGTACTCGGTGCTCACCGGCTCGACCCAGGTCGAGCTGTGCTTCTGCAGGTCGCCAAGGCGAATCAGGCTGCCCTTTGATTCAAGATAGGAGGCGATGCGCCGGGCTATTTCACCACGGTAAAAAACCTCGATGCCCCCCTTCGCAAGCGCGCGAAAGGTCCGCCCGATATCCGGCTGGCGAAAGACCTCGCCAAGGCGTGGTGCTCGCCACCTGTCTCCCTCGCGCAGCAGGTAGTTCTCTGCAAACTCCGGGATTCCCTGGTGCCGCGTTCCCGACCGCCAGTTTTCGGCGATTACTTCGCTGACGGGGAACCCTTCCTCTGCGTAGCGGATCGCGTCAGCGAGAACCTCCTCCAGCGGCAGTGAACCGTATTTCTCAAGCAGGGTGCACCAGCCGTGGAAGGCCCCCGGAACGGTTACCGTGTAGGCACCGAAGCGGGGAATACGGTTCATGCCAAGCGCCCGGTAGGCCTCGACACTGGCAGTAGCCGCTGAGCGGCCGCTGCCATTGAGACCGACCAGTTTTTTCTCCTTCGCCGACCAGGCCAGGGCAAACATATCCCCACCGATTCCCGTGCTCATCGGCTCTACCACGTTCAGTACAGCAGCCGTCGCCACCGCCGCGTCAAAGGCATTGCCTCCCTTGCGCAGAATAGCCAGTCCAGCCTCTGTGGCCAGCGGTTGGCTGGCGCAAACAGCCCCCCTCTTTGCCAGCACCATGGAACGTGCCGAGCGGGTCGAAACCGGCCGATCGTAGGACTGGGCAGAAAGACCAGAGAATTGCATCAATACCACCAGGATCCCGACACATTGGATTCGAATAGACACACCGCGCCCCCTTTTAAAGTTATAAGTATTTACTAATTAATATCTTATAAAAATATTAGGAATTGCCCTTGATGGGCGAACAGCTGTTCGCTATAGTCGGCGGTCCAAGGCGAACATTTGTTCGCCCTGTGTACTGCAGCGGCACTCGTAGCAATACTCGCAGCAGGCACTGACAGCAGGGGCCTCAACCAGGCCAACCAGGACTGTAACGGAAACCGCAATAAATTCACAAAGAAGAAGATCTCATGGCCCTTACAAAGAAACAACAGCAGATTCTCGACGCAATCCTGTTTCTGATCCGCAGGGGAGGCCCTCCCACCGTCCGTGAAGTAGGAGACCTCGTCGGACTGCGTTCCCCGGCAACTGTCTCAAAGCATCTCAATGCACTGAAAGAGGCCGGGATCATCACGATCAACGGCAAGAGCCGGGGAATCCGGATCGCCAATCAGGAGCTGCTCAACAGCCTGCTGGAAGAAAACAGCTCTGAAAAAGAAGACCAGGAAACAGCTTCTTCCGAATCCGGCTTCAGCGGCAACATCATCCAGACCCACTTCCGCTCAATTGCCGGCGAAGCAAGTGAAGGGCTCCCCATCGTCGGAGCCATCGCCGCGGGACACCCCATCGCGGCGCGGGAGGTCGACTTTACCGACTCCTGCGACGGCAGCCATCCCCACCTGGCCATCGATCCCCATATGTTCTCCGGGAGTGGAGACCTCGTGGCCATGAAGATCGAGGGTGACAGCATGGTCGAAGCCGGAATCCTCGAGGGAGACTACGTCATCCTGCGACGCCAGGAAACTGTCGAAAATGGTGAAATCGCGGCCATCTTCATCGAAGGAGAAGGAACTCTCAAACGACTCTACTGGGATTCCGATGTCGATTCGAACGAGCTGCACTCCATCCGCCTTGAAGCAGAAAACCAGAACTTTGACTCAATGACGATTACGGAAGAGAACAGAAAGGGGGTCGTCGTATTTGGAAAATACGTGGGACTCGTGAGAGGTGAACTGCGTGTTCTGTAGTAGTAGTAACAGACCTCCTCAGGTGGTATTTGAGGAGAGTGTCCTGTTCCTGTGAACGAACAAGCAAACTGGCAAAAATGCAGCAGTCTCTCTCACGGTCTCCAACGTTTTCTCTCTCCTGCCTGGACAATCTGCAGAAGGGCAGAAGAAACAGACTCGGAAAAACCCGGTAACACCCGGTAGCGAATGACCCGGCAACGAACGGAAAGAACGGAAGTACTGAATAAACGAGAAAAGAGTCGAAGGGTCTGAACCAGAAATCGACTCGCTGATTTCCCGGCACCTTGCAAAACAAGAAGTTAGAGACTGACAGGGATCCCTCACCCCCCGGTCTTCTGGAATCGTCAGGCCAATACGTGAAGAAATGCGAGAAGAACAGATCAATGAGCCCCTGCAGAAAGTTTACGTACTCTTCGAAGAAGGAAAGATCCGGCCCAGGGCCCTGCTCTGGGGGACACGTCGTTACAAGATCGTGGAGATCAACTCGAGCTGGGTAGATCGTTCCCCCAGGCTGCCAAAGCATGGTTTTTCCCTCACCGTCGACAGTGGAGAAATATTCCAGGTCCTCTACGAAGGGAATGCCTCCTGGAAACTTGAATACATATTGACCGATTAAATGACGCCACTGAGTTGATACCAGTTCATTGGCAACAGGTGCCCGCCTCCCCTGCAGAAAGCACCACCTCAACGAATCACTTCTCTCTCTAAAATGGCTTCTTCTTCAGAAGTCATAGCCACCGCAGCGATCCCACCTTTCTTTCCACAACGCTGCGGTGGCTTTTCTTTCCTTTAATATGCCGCCGGGGCCGTACCTCCGGGGCCGCCCGATGATGTTCGTAACCATCGAGGACGAAACAGGTTCGCGGAGCTCGGCCCCTGTCTCTTTGAAGGCGTCATCGAGAGCGAGCAGGGCGTGGCAGGCCTCAACATCAGCGGCGTCGAGCACCTCGACGGCAAGGCGCTGGCCAATGATCCGGACCGCAACTGCCGGAAAGGACAGGATCTATTCCAGGAATTCGCGGTGAACAGCCTGCACCGCTTTTTCAAGACAGTCCTGGGGAACAACACAGCTGATCATCAGGTTTGAGGTCGAGATCAAATCGATATTGATTCCCTCCGCGGCCAGGGCCTTGAACATCCTGCCTGCAATCCCGGCCTCACGCTGTACCCCCTCGCCAACCACCGAGACGGTGCCCACGTCACGATCAATGTGAACTTTCTGCGCCCCGGTCTGTCCGGCAAGAGATTCGAGGTCTCCCTCGACCTGGTTGAGCATCTCTGAAGGAACAAGGAACGAGATGTCGTTGTGCCCCTCGTGGCTCTCTGCCTGGACAATCAGGAGAATATTCAGCTGGTGCTTGCCAAGAGCCGCGAACACATCGCCCGCCACTCCGGGCTTGTCGGCCACTCCCAGCAGTGAAACCTTGGCGACATCCGCATTGTGGGCAACGCCCCTGATCAGTACTTCTTCCATTTCACCAAACTCCTTTCGTCCCTTCTGCGAAGAACAGACAAGGGTCCCAGGCGTCTGCTCGACGCTTGAGGATACAATCAATTCGATTTCGAATTTCCGGGCAATCTCAACAGAGCGCGAATGCAGAACCTTCGCACCGAGACTCGCCATTTCGAGCATCTCATCATAGGAACACCAGGGCAGCTTTTGAGGATTCTCGACAATGCGAGGATCGGCCGTATAGACGCCGTCCACATCCGTCAGGATTTCGCATTGCCCCGCACCGATACCGACCGCGAAGGCCACCGCGCTGGTGTCAGATCCGCCCCGGCCGAGTGTCGTGATTTCATTCTGCCGGGAAACTCCCTGGAAACCCGTAATTACCACCACGCGTCCCTTCGTCAGGTGACGGAGAATCCGTTCGCCCTCCACCTGTTCGATCCTCGCCTGCATATGGCTTTCATCTGTAATCATGCCCGCCTGCGAACCGGTCAGGGAAACCGCGCTCTCTCCCTCCTCCTCAATCGCAATAGCCAGCAACGAAGCGCTGATGATCTCCCCGGCATGGAGCAACATGTCCATCTCGCGCCTGGGGGGTTTACCCGAAATCTCGCTGGAGAGAGCGATCAGCTCGTCGGTGGTCTTCCCCATTGCGGATACGACCACGACAACAGCCTTCCCCTTACGCTTCTCCGCGGTAACCCGCTTCGCTACACGCCGAATATGCTCAGCGGTGGCAACCGAGGTGCCACCGTATTTCTGAACCAGGATGGGAGTGTTCTTAGCCACTGTGCTCATTTCTCAATTTCTGCCGGCGATGGCCGGCGGCTGGATCAGTCGTAGGTCAGCCCCAGGTAATCAGGAGCGAGGATCCTTGCCTCGGCCGAAATGTCTTCCCTTGAAAATTCCGCGATCCCCAGCTCACCAAGCTTCTGCCCATCTCCTGAGGTAAAAGCCGCGACGGCAGGTCCGGCACCGCTGATAAACGCACCGAGACAGCTGCGGTGATCGTTCAAGGCATTGACGACCAGCCCCATTGCAGGCAGCAGGTGGGCACGCCTGCCCTGGTGGATTCTGTCCTTAACCCCGTGATGCAGGAAATTGCGGTTGTTCTGAAAGAGCCCCGCGAGCAACAACCCGAAACGCTGCAGGTTAAATACCGCTTCGGAGCGGGGAATACTCAGGGGCAGGACATCCCTGGCCTTCCTGGTTTCTATTTCGCGGTCAGGGATCAGCACCACGACCTCGATTCCATAAGGCAAACGAAGGCTCGTGGCTTCAACCTGCCCCTCTATCACTGCGCTGATTGTCAGCCCTCCCAGAACCGCCGCCGAAGCATTGTCGGGATGCCCCTCGGCAGAGGTGGCCGCCTCCAGGACATACTGGCGCCCTGGCGGTGTGCCATGCTTGATCCAGGAGCCCAGGGCTACACCTGCAACAATGGCTGCTGCGCTTGAACCAAAGCCCCTCGTCAGCGGAATATCGTTGCGAATCTTCAATCGCAGCCCGGCCGGAACAGCCTCCCCCGCATGCTCCCGAATCATACGAAAGATCAGGTTGCTCTCCTCA
>CAJWZY010000137.1 GCA_913050545.1 uncultured bacterium
GCTTCAGCGGCGGGAGACGGCTCCGAGGGGCCTCGCTCCGGCCCATCGCCTCCTCTTCCCTTGGCGTAGGCTTCGTTGATTTTCAGCTGGCGACCACCATGCTCCTGGCCATCGAGCCCGGCAATAGCGGCATCTGCGCTGCTGGCATCCATTTCAACAAAACCGAATCCCCTGAGCTTCCCGGTGTGTCGGTCTTTGATAAGATCTACCCGCAAAACCTCGCCGTAAGCAGAAAAGAGCTCACGCACTTCCTCTTCACCCCAACCGAAAGATAAGTTACCTACGTATATACGCTTCATATTGGAACCTCGCCGGGAGAAAACTATCCCCGCACAAACATTAGACACACATGCGTTTTAATGTTCTGCGGAAGGGGAACGTCAGGCAATCGGCCCGGAAGCAGTCAACAGAGGCACGATTTCCTGTTGATCTAACAACAACACCTCAAAAAAATTCGGCGCCGGAGTCTAAACCAAAACCCGTACAGCCATCTTCTCAAATCCCACAGGCACTAAAAAAAGAGGACTGAAAAGCCGCTCGAATTCCACATCCCCGGCCAGGGTGGCCTTTTGTTTAATCGCCTTAGAACTTACAAATTAAACAGTTAGGGCTCTACCCCCGGGAATCCGGCCCGATGCTTGCGGATGGAGAACAAAGATAAAGAAAATCTTACGGCCGACGGGGGAATTATCAGCGATTGAAAAGGAATGCGGGACTATTCGCCAGCGCCCAGGCGATGTCCTGGACCCCACCCTGGCGAATCTTCAGCTGAAAATCCTTATCCCCCATGAGGTACTGGGTCATCAGGCGGCTCTGCTGATCCTGCGTACGTTTCTCCGCAGGAATCTTCAGTAGCTTGACAATCTCATCGGGAAGCGAGGGAAGCTTGACCGGACGAGGCGAGCTGGTCACCGCGATCCGGAAATTACCGACGGTGTGCATAGAGCCGTATTTCTGATCAAGCGTTATCTTCAGGAGTGTCCCCCCCGCCACGCCGAGATCTGCCTTGGTCTCGTAGGTGGCCGTCTGGACCCTGCCCACCTGCCCATGAATCGCCCAGCCTTTCTTGTCGGACTTCCCATCAATGGTTTGAGCCGCGGAAAAACCCTTCTGGGCAAAACTCTGGCTCGCCTTGTGCAGGCCGACCGCAGCCAGCTTCGGCAATGGCGGAGCCTCAGGCTTCTCTGCCTGTTCTTTCCCTGCGGAAAGCCGGGGCAACAACTTCGCTAGCGCTGCTGCATCAGCGGCGGCTGACTCGACCTTAAACTCCGAGAGAACAAAATTGCCGTTGTCCTTGGTGCGCCCGGGGCCGTTATTGGAAAAGGTCTTGTGCGGGAGGGCCTCGAGGCGGATGCCCGTAATCTTTTCCAGCGGGGTCCAGGCAAACACCTCGTAGGTGTCAGTATCCGGATTCTTTCCGCTGGCCAGGATCGAGCCATCGGCCTGGGGCGCAAGAGTGGCCCCGCCGGCCGAGCGCGCGGCCTTCACCTCAACGACTGTCCAGCTCGTGGTTCCCTGGGCCTTCTGCCAGGCAAGAAAACGCTTATCAAGCTCGGTGCGGTCGGCAGGATTCAGAGCCTCTGCGTTGATCCCGATCTTCGGGTCGAGACTCGTAACCAGCGCGTCCACCTCAGCCTTTGTCGGCGGACGAGAAAGGAATAAAAAGAACATCTCCTCGATCAGCTTACGGTCATCTTTCTCGGTGCTGGCCAGCGCAGCGATCGTGCTGGCGGGGTCATTGATCGCCCCGGCGACGGTCGGCCCGTTCACCAGGTTCAGCGCCTGCCCAAGCGACATCCCGGAGCCTCTCTCGCATTCGCAGGCACTCTCCCGCTGCGGGCGCCCGAAGAGATCGAGGAAATTATCCCCCAGCTTGACCTCGGGGCCGGGCAATTCAACCGCCCGGGTTCCGGGACGCTGCCCGGGAAGGCGGGCCTGGGAGCCGGAGGCTTTGTGAATGGCGTCGAAGAGCGTCTCTGCCGGCAACCTCCTTGCAAGGGAATGGGAAAAGTTGATGTTGTCATCTTCATTCCACTTGCTGGTTTCGACCGAATGCTGGTAAGTGCGAGAGGTCGCAATCAGGCGCATGATCCTGCGGGCATCAAAACCCGAAGAAATAAAGTCAGCCGTCAACCTGTCGAGCAGTTCAGGGTTTGAAGGAGGATTGCTGGCCCGGATGTCGTCAACCGGCTCGATAATCCCGATGCCGAAGAAATAACTCCACAACCGGTTAACAAAGCTGCGGGCAAAATACGGGTTTTTAGCTGAGGTGATCCAGTTGGAGACCAGGGCGCGACGCGATCCTGCTTTCGGGGCCGGGCCCTCATGCTTGTAGGGAAACCCGGGAGCGGCCTGCACCCCATTGGGATACTTCACCTCTCCATCTTTCTTGTCATAGATGAGCTCCTCTGTGCCGCCGGTGGCGGTGAAGCCCGCATTGGGAAGATTCTTGGCTCCTGGAGCATTTTTCCGGCCGACCTGGGCGAAGAAGGCAGAGAGCTCCCAGTAATTTTTCTGGGTCCACCTCTCAAAGGGATGGTCATGGCATTTGTTACAACTGAAGCGGATACCGAGAAAGAGCTGGGTCGTGTTTTCCATAACCGCGTCGGGTGACCGCAGAACCTTGTAATAGGAGGTCGGAGGATTCTTGATGGTAGATCCCTCGGAATTCAGCAGGACCGAAACAAACTCGTCATAGGGCATGTTGCTGGCCACCGCGCCTCGAACCCAGGCCTGCAGAGACTTCGCGCCCTGGCCTCCGAGCCACTTCTTGTTGACCTGCAGGAGGTCGGCCCACTTGTTAGTCCAGAAATCGACAAACTCGGGGCTGCCGATGAGGCGGCCGACCAGCTCGTCGCGTTTCGCCTTCGGTTCCCGGCGGTCGATAAGATAGGTACGGACGGTCTTTACATCCGGAATCGTACCGGTGAGGTCGAGATAAACCCGGCGTATGAATTCGGCATCGGTTGAGAGCGCGCTCGGGACGCTCTTGATCTTGCGCAGCTTCTGGTAGATGTGCTTGTCGATATAATTGAACTCCGGTACGTCTTTCCAGGCATAGCCGGAGCGGTCGCCCATGACAAAGGTAGTCGCCGCCGAATAGCGCCCCTCGTAGCGGGCCAGCACAGCGATCTCTCCACGACGAACCGCGGTCACAATCCCGGCGCCATCCACTGTCGCGATCTCTGTATCGCTGGAGCTCAGAAATCCTTCATGGCTCACATCGCGAACCTTCCCATCGCTGAAGGTCGCAATGGCCACCATCTGCTGCTGCATGCCCGGAAGGGCCAGGGTGACCTCCCTGGGAAACACCTCGAGTTTGACAACCCGGGGGGAGTCGAGATCCATTTTCACTCCATCCCTGACCCAGGATTTCAGCAACGAGTAATAATCCGAATCGGCCCCTGTTCGCACCCCGCCTACGTGTGGCACGGCACCGGTGATCTTCATCAGGAAGAGGCTCTTGTCCGGAGCGGCCCGGTTGAAGCGGCGCCCTTCGAGGTCGTCGGTAAGAGCGATGTGATCGAACAAGGGGTCATACCCTCGCAGGGAGAGCTTAAATCCATTCTTACCCTTTTGCGACCCGTGGCAGACGCCTGAGTTGCAACCCAGGCGTGCAAGCAGGGGCATGACATCCTGGACATAGCTGACCTTGTAATCAGCATCAAGGCCGTTCACCTTCACCGGCAACTCAGCCTTGTGGCCGTCGAGAGAAAACACCAGCTTGCCCTGCCCGTTCTTGAGCCCGTTAACCTTGCGGCCGGCAGACACCGTGACCAGGTCCAGGGAGCCTTCAACCTTCGCCAGGCGAGTCACATCGACCTTTCCAATACCCTCAACCTCGGCAGTGACCAGCACCTGCCTGTAGGCGTAGCGGTCCCCGAGAACTGCCTCTGACGGGAATACGGTCATCGAGGTCACCTTGGACCCGGCCGGCAGGCCTGCCGGCTTTTCTTCGGCGATTACGCCTGGAACAAAAGCGGCAATAACCGCAAAAGCGAGCGCCAGCCGGTCAAATCTCATTTTCAAACCCATTTTATCTTCGTCCTTCAGTTGTTTTCTTTCACCCCGAACGCCGGACTATCAGTCGGCTGTCTCCAGGGGGACAGGAATCATTTCTTTGAGAATCTTGCCGGTGGCCGCATCAAGAAGGAGAACCTTGCCAAGGAAACCGGCGGCGGCAACGGTTTTCCCATCGTGACTGAATGCGCAGGTAAAGACGCCGCCGGAAACCTTCAGCTCCCAGAGCTGCTTGGCGTTGCCTTCCTCGTAAACCCGCACCATGCCCTCGCCTTCCTTGCTGCTGCCGGCAACGACCCGGCTTCCATCGGCGCTGTACTCCGCTGAGAAGATCCTCCCGGGCAACGTGGCGAATTTTCTGATGAGATTGAAGTCGTCGCCTATCTTCCTGGCCTTCTGCCGGAACATTCTGTAGATCTTTGGGGTCCCATCGGCGCCGCCGATCAGGAGCTCATCCTTAGCTGGATGCCGGTCGATCGCAATCAGCCCACCCTTGAGAGCTCCCGGGGTAATGCTCGTAATGTTATCGATAAACTGCTGGGCATCGACCTTCATCAACTTCATCGACCGGTCGCGGCTTACCGAGATCAGGTGCGAAGAATCTTTGGAAAAGACCGTGTCGAGCACCCAGTAGTTGTGCGCCCCGTTAAAGAACACCTGGGCCCCCGTTTTGCTGTCGATGGCGCGCAGTGTGTTGTCGGCCGCCCCGAAAGAGACGAGCTTTGCATCATGAGACCACTTGACGCCGTAGAGGGTATCAAAGGTGGAGGGGGCTGAGACCTTGAGCTTGCGCGATTCCACATCCCAGATCTGGACCTCGCCACGGCGGGCAGGAAGACCCCCGGCAACAGCCAGGCGCTTTCCATCCGGAGAAAAGGACAGTGACTGGATCCGCTGGGAAACTCCGACCAGGCGCGCCTCGAGAGCGGAGCCATCCGCCTTGTGCAGAAGCACCTCGTGATAACCTGAAACCGCCAGGTATTTTCCATCAGAAGAGAAATCCAGGTCTGTGACCACCGGCAGGGACTGGTACTTCGGCGGGTTGGCGGGATTCACATCATCCTTCGCATTCTCCGGCGTGTCATCCTTGGCGCCCTCGAGGATCCAGCGCTTGATCACTCCCACCTCCGAGGCGCTCAGCGGCTCGGCCTTCTTGGGCATCGATGGCGCCTTGTCGCCCCGTGGAATGATCTCCTTGTAGAGCAGGCTCTCTTCGGGCTTGCCGGGAACGATGACCTTCTCATCGTCGTGCACGCCGTCGACCAGCTGGCGGTAATCAACCAGCACGATCTTGGCGGCCGCCTTGGCCGGCTGGTGGCATCCCTGGCAGGACTTGACCAGGATCGGCCGTACAGCGTTGTAATAGCTGGCCGGCTTCACCGCGGCCTCCTCCCCGGAGGAAACGCCGAAACAACAAAGAGCCGATAAGAAAAACGTACAGAGGGAAAGAGGGTTCCCGGCCTTCATGATGTGAACTCCGTCAGTTGATCCAGGGTGCTTTTCAGGCAAAGAGATCGAGGACAGCCTCTCCCTTCACCAACTCGCGAGGCTGGTTGAGGTGGTTGTAAACCAGCGTCTTCGGGTTAATTCCCACAGCGTGGTAGATCGTCGCCAGGAGATCCCGGGGGTGAACCGGGTTCTCCACCGGGGCGGAGCCCGTCTCATCGGACTTGCCGTAGACATAGCCGCGCTTGATACCGCCACCGGCGACGATCGAGGTGAAGCAGTAAGGCCAGTGGTCCCTGCCGTTTTTGTCATTGCCGTTGCCCGAGGTGGAAATTCCCATTTTCGGGCTGCGGCCGAATTCGCCAACCACCACCACCATGGTCTCATCCAGCAAGCCCGATGCGTCAAGGTCTTCAAGCAGAGCACTCAAGGAATGATCGAGGGGGGGGAGCAAAAAGTTCTTGAGGCTTGGGAAAGCGGCTTGATGGGTATCCCAAGTCTCGTTGTTGCCAAGGTTTACTTGCACCATGTTGACACCTTGCTCGACCAGTCGTCGTGCCATCAAGCAGCCGCGTCCGAAGTTGGTAGCGCCATAGCGTTCCTTGACTTCTTCCGGTTCACTGGCCACTTTGAAGGCATCCATCTGTTTGCTGGTCATCAGGTTCAGCGTTTTCTTGAGGATCTTCTGGTGGTCACTGGCTGCTGAGCCACGATTCTGACCGATGAATCCTTTCTCGATCAAATCGAGGGCATACATGCGTTGCATCAGTCGGTCATCATCCAGTCCCATTT
>CAJWZY010000138.1 GCA_913050545.1 uncultured bacterium
TGAGCCGAATGCCGCTCTCCCCGTCGGCCTTGTCATCGGCACCGGTCTGCTGGCCCTTGAAGACAATGTTGGAGTCCACCAGGTCGACATCGATTCCGTAGAGCTCAACCTCGCTCCACCCATCGATGGATCCCTCAACAGAACTCTCGAACTCATCGACCCAGACCTGCAGCCTCTCCATGTCGCTGATCAGGTTCCTGGCGTTGGCAGCATATACCTTCGCCCTCCTGGCGAAGGCCGAGGGCCTTGCCTTTTTCGAGGACGTGCTCTTCTTCAGGGCGGCGAGCGTCTGGTCAAAAAAGGCCGCCGCTTCGCGGTGATGGCCCTGGATGTAATTGTAATAGCCGAGCCCGTTGAGCGTAGCCGGCCGTCCCTCCTGGAGGGTATTGGCCCTGGTCAGGTAGCCCAGCCCCTGCTCCAGCTTTCCCTGGCGCAGAAAAGCGAGGCCTGCGGCCTCGAGTACAGCCGGGTCTTCAGGGCTGACATCGACGGCAAACTCGAGGTGAACACTCGACTGGGTCGCATCCCCTGAACGGTTTTCAATCAGGGCCTGCAATCGCGAGCAGACGCCGAAGAGAGCCTGGCTGTCGACATAGTCGGATCGAACGGCAGCCACCAGCTCTCCGGCCTCATCGGCTCTGCCCTGGCCGACCAGGATATTGGCGAGCATCAGGCTGGCCAGGGGATTTGACTCCGCCAGGCCGGCCGCCGAACGATAATAGGCCTCTGCCTGCGGCAGGTTGCCGCGAAGCTCCTCGATGGATCCCAGCCCAAGCCTCGCCCGCATACCAACCAGGGGTTCGCCGGTCTCATCGAGTGCCTTCTTGAGAGCCTGCTCGGCCTTCCAGAAGAGCCCCTGGGTGATGTCCACCAGCGCGGAATCAATGGTCGCCTGCAGGTCGCCAGGGACCCTGGCAAGGTAGGCCTTGAGACGACTGGCGGCTTCCTTGTGCTGGCCGGAAGCATAGTCGAGCGCTGCGAGGCGCAGCTCGATCTCGGCGAAGCCCGGCTGGAGATCCCTGGCCTTGGTGAACCTGTCACGGGCCAGGGCAGTATTCTTCACCCCTCCCATCCGCGTATAGATGATCGCGCTGTTGTAGAACCCCTCAAAGTTCAGGTCGGCAGTCAGCTGCGGCTGGATCAGCTCGTCGTAAAGACCCAGGGCTTTTTCTACATCTCCCTGTCGCATGTAGACAGAGGAAAGCACCTCTCTCGCCTTGCGTCGTTGAGACCGGTTGGTCGCCGAGCTCTCCTCGCCTGCAGCGAGAACTCTCTCAAAATACTTGACTGCCCCACCGGGGATCTTGAGGCTCCGGGACATGATGATCGCTATCCGGTAGTCCAGGTCGGAAGTTGAATAGCCCGCAGCCTGGGCCCGGAGGTAGAGCTCGATCTCTTCGTTCAGCGCAATAAGGCTGGCCTGGCCGATCTTGTTCTGCCGGATAAAGCTCGCCAGCAGGTAGGGATAGACCGAGGCATACCCGGCATCGGCCCGGGCCGCCATGACCAGGTGCTTGTGAGCCATGCTCTCCATCGGCCGCTTCCCGTCCAGCTTGACGTGCGGGGTCCTGCACCACGAGGCCAGCGCCAGCTCGGCGGCTGCCCGCATCGGCCCCTGCTTCAGGCTGCCTGTTGCTGAGCGGCTTTCCTTGCGCAGCCACTTGACCCAGTTTCCGTAGGCTTCCTCGGCGGAACGGCGCGGGATGATCTCCTTGATATCCGCAGCCTTGAGCACCGTGGTGACGGTACGGATCTTCACAGTCAGGTCACGCCCGAGAGTTGGATTCGGGTCGGCGATCAGGCACTCCTTCACCTCTCCCGACGGAGTTACAATCCGGTCATAAGCCCTGATGCTGACCGTGTCGGAGGGCGGGCCGGGTGCCTGCGCAACCAGCAGGGTGCCACTAGAGGAGAAAAACAGGACCACAGATACCAGCGCTTGTAATATTCTCATTATTCTGCTCCTGGGGCACCGGATACCGGCTTCTTTACACCTGCTCCCGGACCTGCTCCCGGACTGGGCAACAACCCGCGGTCCGGAGCGTCTCCGGGACCTGAGGCGGCACCCGGGGCCACGCCGGGAGCCGACCCGGGGGCGCGTTTTGAAGGTGAATCGAGCTGCTTCGGCCGGTCCTCAGAGAAATCCACGCCTCCATCTTCAAGGGGAACACCGCCGCTGAGGCCGGGAAGAATCCTCGCGTTATCCGGGATGGACGGCGGCGGCAGAGAAGCCGCATCGAGATCTTTCCAGCCTTCTGAAAAGCTGAAGGGGTTACGCCCACCCTCGTCCACTGAAAGGTACTGTTTGCGCCCGGGAGCGAAAACCTTGGACTCCGATCGACGGATCGTGATGTTGGGCAGGGGTGGATCTTTTTCCTGGTTGGTGAAGCTCTTCACGACTGCATACACCCCGAAGATGAAGAAGAGCAAGGCGATGCAGCAGGTGAATTTTTCCCTGTTGAGATTCATCGGATGCGCCTCCTTCTCCGCCCGCCGGACTTGCCCGGGCCGGCCGAGCTCGCGTCCTCCTGGCGTTCTTCCAGGCGGAACCCGACAAACTCGAGATCACCCTGCAGGGCACGGTCCTCTTCATTAGTGGCACCCTTGGCATCGAGCCCACGCAGCCTCACCTGCAGGTAGGGACCGGCCTCATCCTGGGTCTTGTCGAGAACATTCTGCAGGCTGCCGAAGCTCAGGGTCACCGGGATCGAAACAACCTGGTAGACACACTCACTGGAATCGTTGTCCTTCACGCCCAGGCGCTGGGTGTCAAGAATCTCAATCGGGGTGCCGATCTCCCTGGCCCCTGCTTTGATCAGGAGCCCGATGCTCCTTTCAACGATCGAAAGATATGAGTAATGCTCCTGGTACCGTCCCGCATCGTCATCCTGCTGGACCCCGAAATCATCCCTTGTCAGCGTGGCGGGCAGGAGGATCCCTGCCTTGCTGGCCTGCTGCCGCAGCCCTGCCCAGGTATCGCTGATCGCCTGGTCAAACTTGATGGGGAGCTCCCCGCTCTTAAGGTCGAGCTGCTCGCCAGGTGGCATGCAGAGCACCTTGGCCAGCTCTTTCTCGTGACCCTGGTAAGCCTCAAATTTATCCTTCTCCATGAAATGGCTGTCCATAGAAAGGTCCTTGTGCAGGATCTTGACGTCCTTGCTGAGCGTGTCGCACTTCTTCTCTGTTAAATTGGCCTTGGTGACAAAATCACCAATGAACCAGTCGGCCAGGAGGAACACCCCCAGCCCCACTCCAACCAGCAGGAGGAATTGCTTATTGTCTAACCAGAATCCTTTGAACATTTTCTCTCTCGCAATATCAGCCGGAAGTTCCGGAACTTAAAACCTGGTACTTCGGCTCGATGTGGAACAGGAAGGAATACCAGGCTCCCGGCTCCGATCTCACATTGATGTTATCGACTTTCCGTATATGTTCCTTCTGCTTCAGCAGGTCCTCCCGCAGCTTGAGGACCAGGTGAGTGCCCTTGCCTTTTTCGTTGTTTGCCCGGCCCTTGACCGCCAGCACGTACTTCATCTCGGCGCCGACGCCATCCTCTGATTCCAGCTCATCCACCTCGAGATCCACCATCTCCAGCTGGATCTCCGCCGGCAGGTTGGTGCTCAGGTAATCGAGAACAAAGGCCTGGAAAACTGTCGGCTCTCCCTCACGCAGCAGCCTGTTGATGCGGCTGCGCACGCGGTTGTTCTTTTCTATCCACCCCTTCTTCTCCGCCATCTGCTTATCCAGGGAGGTCTTCTGCCCAGTGAGCTTGGTGTGCATCTTTTCGACCTTCGCCCCCTGCATCCACCCATCTGCAAACCTGGCACACAGCAGCAGGAACAGCAGGGTCGCCGCCACCAACAGGAAACGAGTGCGGTCACGGAAGGTTTGGCGATCACTGTATTGCTGCGGCAGGATATTCAGGATCACATCCCGATCCCCGGAACGCCCTGACTGAAGCCCGACGGCGCTCAAGCCAAGCGCAGTGGTAAAGCTCCCTCCTGCGCCTTCTTCATCGGAGGGGCCGGCTGGATCAAAAACCTCTTCGCGAAGCTTGCCAAGGCCCGTGGCCAGGTAGCGAGGCAGCCCCTTCAGGCGCATGCCGCCGCCGGCGAACCAGAGCCTCGTCACATCAGGAAGCTGGATACCCGCCTGGCTGCCACCCACCCGCACCGAAGACTCCAGCATACCCAGCAGCTGCCCGGCGGCTGTCCTGAGCGGACGAACCGTGCGATCATCGACACCTTTAAGCGCATCGTCAACCCCTCCCCGCTGAAGCTTGACGGTCTCTGCCTGCTCCATCGTCGCATCCAGCTCACCGGCAAGCGCCTCGGTAAACTGGTCTCCACCGAAGGTGGTGCTCCTGGCAAAAATAAGCCGGTTGTTCAGCACCAGGGCTACATCGAGGATCGACCTGCCGAGATCAACAATGAGCACCAGGTCATCTTCGGGAGCGTCCAGGTCTGCCTTGGTGGCGACCATTTCCCATGCTCCAAAAACCGCCAGCGATGAGGGCACGGCATTGGCAACGACAATTCCTTCCGCCTCGAGGGCCTCGAGAGTTTCTGAGAGCGCCTTCTCCCGGGCAAGGCCGAGCAGAACGGTCCGCTCTCCATCATCGCGAATAGCAGGCAGCTGTTTGAAGTCGCTCGCAACAGACTCACCCATACGCTCGCTGACGGACTCAACCTCGTACTGCATGATCAACGGCAGCTTAGCTGATGCCTGCGGGGGAATATGGTTGTACCGCAGGATCGAGTCTTCGCCTCCGAGACCCAGGGTGACTCCATTGGTGGGAATCCCAGCCTGCTCCATGGCAGCTCCAAGAGCTGCAGCGACACTCTGTGGATCCTGTCCCTCGAGGCGCACGCGGGGAATGGAAACGCTGCGGAGAATACTCGCCTCAGCGCCGGACAGCTCGACCTGGACAGCCTTGATGGCATCCCGGCCGAGGTCTACTCCTGTAACTGATCTTGTAATTGCCATTTCAGATTATTGCCTTGAACTCATTGTCCCAGCTTGACTTCATTCTGGGCCTTGGTGCGTATATCAATCAGCTTGCCGAGGTTGATCGCATCCTGGCGGACCTGGCTGCCCTCCTTTGCCAGTGCAAGCACCATCTGGATGTAGAGGCGGGCAACACCGTACTGTTCTTCATCCTTGAACCGACTGGCTGCAGCGAACAAATCCTCCTGTTCTTTCGCCGCCCTGCCACTGGCAGCAGATGCTCGAATCGAATCGAGGGCAGCGATCTTGCTTCCTACCGAATCCCCCACCGAAGTGCCCAGATAACGTTCGGAGAGAAGCCTGCCACGCGAGCGAAGCGACCGGTAGATCACCTCGGATGGATTCCCCCGGTACACGCCAAGCCCTACATCAAGATCATTGACAACCTTCCCTGCATCGGCCTTCCACTGCGCAATCCGGTTCCTGGAGCGGTCGATCTCCGCTTCCTGCTGGGGATAGAGACCGGGCAGTTTTTCAAGCAGCGAGATCGCTTCGCTGGCCTTGCCTGCACCGAAGAGCCTCTCTGCCTCCGCAAGCTTCATCTTCGCGGCCTGCGCCTCGCGTCTTGAACCATGGCTGAAGGTCACCCCCAGGTCACTGGCTCCATCTGCGGGAACAATCACCAGGAGCCAGCGGCCCGGAAACACCGGGTGCTCGATGCTGGACACATTGACGGTACGGGTAAACTCCATCGAGGTTCGATGCTTGTCATCGCCGATCACAAGCTCATCGAAAGGTCCCCCACTTGCGGCCCCCAGGGAGAATTCAGCTCCGGCACGGGGCCCATGTGCCACCATTTTCCGATCTCGATCACGAAAGGCAAAATAGAGCACGAGAGCTCGTTCCTGGTCAGCCTTTTCACCCTGGAGTTCCAGCTGCCAGTTCATCGACACACTCGTTGAATCAGCACTGGCAACATTCTGTACAGCGATCCATTTCTCCGCGGCAAGATCGGTCACCCGCGTTGCTATCTCGAGGCTTCCATCATCGGCTTCGCGCGGAGGGGCAGAATCAGTAAATCCCGGCCCGATGACATTCCGGTCGCGGCCGGCATCGATCCCGGCCCAGAAAGAAGACATGATCTGCCGGTTGCTCCGTCGCAGTATGAAAACTCCCGGAGCCTGCCTTCTCATCCTGACCTGCCCGGGTTCAGGCTCTGACCACTCCCAGCTTATCGTGTTTTCGGAGCCCCCGGTGGCGGCCTTCTCACCCGGAGTCTCCTGGCCTGCAGCTGGCGTTTCC
>CAJWZY010000139.1 GCA_913050545.1 uncultured bacterium
CCTCGGTGATCAGGCCGGCCGCGCGGCTGAAGACGGGGGTCCAGGATGGGTCGGTGAAGCGGGCGACGAGGATCTCACCCTCCTTGAAGGAGTCAATTTCATCGGGGCTGTGCAGCACCCGCGCAGCGCCCAGCGCCCAGCTGTTGCCGGCAACAACAGCTCCACTGAGGTCGTGGTCTTCGGTTCGTTTCCCTCCGCCCTCGGGCCCCTCTGGCTGCAGGTTCTCCAGGTTCTCCAGGGTCAGCCTGGTTTTCAGCTCGATCTTCCCGAAGAGGTCTTCCTCGTTCTTGCGGGACTCTGCCAGCTTGAGCAGCTGGTCCGCAGCTTCTCCGGCCCGGCTGTTCTCGATCTCTTCAAGGGTGAGATAGAAGATGTCGCCCTGGAGCTCCAGGCGCTGGTCGAGCTCCAGGAGGAGTCGGCGCAACAGGGCAAACTCGCGCAGGCAGTGGTGCTTGGCCTCTTCCTTGAGAGCCTGGAACTGGCTTGCACGCTCCGCGGCGATCAATGCAATCGAGGTCGGGGGATGCTCGCTGTCCTCGATCCCGGCCGGCAGCGGATGGTCTTCGCTCGATGACCTCTCGACCAGGTTGGTGAGCATCCCGGGGTCTTCTGAGTAGCGGGGCGCAGCGAGCTCGTAGTCATGGGGGGAACGATGGCCGTAGATATCCAGGAAATCTTCCGCGTCACGTTCTCCGCGCTTGATCGCGGGAAGAAGCGCCATGGTGCTGCTGACGATTGTCTGGGGAACATTGTGCAGGACCGGGACCTTGCCCTTGAGGGCGCGCTCGGCTGAGCGCATGTAGAATTCCGCAGCGATGTTGATGATCTCGACCTGTACGTGGGTGCGGGTACACAGGCTCTCTTTCCATTGGCTGAGCAGCTCGAGCAGATCGCTGGTTTCGAGCCGGGAGAGATCGATTGCTTCCCTGATCTTCAGCTCCTGCAGGTAGCCCGGCAGGAAGCCATCGAGGAACTGGCGTTTGAGCTTCCAGGCGTCACGGGTGAGCTGGAAGGTCGCAAGGAGCCCGGGGCCCCTGGCTGAACGTTTCTTCTCCTCGTTGCGATTGATGTAGAGCTGCCCGAAGACCCGTGTCAGCAGGGCCGGGCCATCCTCGCTGGCCTCGTAGGGGATACCGAGCGTTCTGCAGGCGAGATCCGTACTTCCGCCCGGCTCCCAGAGCGACTGCATCAGCGAGAAGCTAAGTGGGGTCGGCCGGGGCAGGAGCTCGGAGAGCTCGTTCTGATGGAAGACCGCCTCGCCAGTGTTGCCGGTGTGGTGCCCAGGGGCGATATCACCTGCCGCCAGCTCAAGAAGCCGTTTGCGCTCGAGCTCGAAGGCACTGCCGGGCCTGTCGCCGGTATTTTCCGAGACCCTGGTTGTGACATTGCGGGCCTGGAGAATGAGGAAGCTCCCCTCGTGATAGGCCCATTCGATATCCTGTGGTGATCCGAAGAGCTCCTCGATCTCTGCCCCCAGCTCAACCAGGGGGGCGAGGTCGATCGGGGAGCAATGCTCGTCAAGTGCCAGGCCGCTGAAGCGGCCGAAGCGGAAGGATGATGGTGTGGCCGTTCCGCTGACCAGCGCCTCACCCAGCCCCTCGACAAGCTCAACCAGCATGCTCCCCGTCTCGCTCGGGTGCTCGGTAAAGAGCACCCCCGCATATTCGGCGGCAACCATCTTCTGAACGACGATTCCGCCGCGCTCCCCGGATTCCACACCGTAGGAGCTCACCCGTCCACCGGACAATGAACTTCTTACTTTTCTGACTGCATCGAGTAATCCGTCCCGGTCCACGTTCAGGACCGAGTCGAAAATACCCGCATAGCTTTTGCTGGACCCATCTTCGTTCAGCCCCGAGCTGCGTACGGCAGCCTTGTCGAGTCCGGCCGCTTTCCAGGCGGCCTCGACATCGACAGCTTCCCGGGCCGTGAAGTTAAACTCGTCTTCTCCATTGTCGAGCATTTCCGCCGTCAGCACGAACCCTCCCGGCACCGGCAGGCCTGCCTGGGTCATGATGCCCAGGCGGGCAGCCTTGTTCCCGCAGCCCCCGTAGGCGGCCGAGTCAGCAAGGTCCACAACGGCGCCCTGCTCGGCCGCCGGCTTATGGACCGGGGCGGTTTTTTTTCGGTTTTCAGAGAAATGACTGAAGAGCAGGGTCTGCAGGAGCCCGGCTCCGATACTCAGGACCAGGTAGAAGTTAACCGCGGCGCTGAAGTTGTAGCTGATGGCAAACAGCAGGGCGCCAAACGCGACCGCCATGGCCAGCCTCTTTCTCGATGAGCCGCCGGCGCTCAGCAGCACGTGCGCCAGGACGGTGAAGCCGAGGCAGAGGGGCAGCAGCAGGAGGGGGTCTGGGGCCGAGAGATTCGGTATCCAGCCGAGGGAATCATCGTTGGCGGTGCCGATGGCGTTGATGGCGGTGCAGAAAAGGAGCATCACGAACACCTGGAGCCCGGTGGCCAGGAGATTGATCACCGGGGTGATGCCGTTTTTCTTTCGCAGGGCGTTGGTGGCTCGCAGGAGTCGCTCGGGATCCTTATCCAGCTTCTTCCTGAGCCCGGCAATTTTTCCTTCCAGCCCTTTAGCCAGGGCCTGGTCTCGCTCTGTCTTAAAGCACAGTGGCAGGAGAGCGACCCGCAGCAGGAGGACACTGATGAGTATGGCAATCGCGAGATGCCCGAAGACACCCTGCAGCCATTCGATGGTATGGCGGAAGGGAGAGCCGAGAGAGCTTAGCAGGTCGCCGCGGTTGGCACGCTCCCACTCGAGAACATGGGGCCGGGTGGGGCTCGCAGCAGAGTACTCGTGGGGGACCGTGTAGAGCCCGAGGAAGTTCCGGCCCTTGCGCAGCAGCTTGAGTCCGAGGACCTGGCCGTAGAAAGAGCTGCGCTTGCCATAGGCGGCAATGATAACAGGGGCGTCCGGGGTGACACGGCTGTCGAGGGCGGCCTCGATTTCCGCGCTGGTCATTTTGCGAATGGGGATATTGATGGCGGCGGGAAGGTGGCCGTGAAGGAAGTCCTCTTCATAGCGGACGTCAACGAATACGGCACCTCCGGAGCTGACCAGCTCCTCGACCTCCGGAGTGTCCAGCAGCCTTCTCTTGTTGGTGAATTCAGGAAGGCCCCGAAGGTCATCGACCGGCCTTCCGTTGGGGTAGCGCATCGGAAATTCATTGGCGATCCATTTTTCGTAGCCGCCGATAAGGAACCTGCAGTCATATCCGAGCCCCGACAGCATGTCGCAGAGCTCAGAGCTGCGATTGCCCGAGAAGCACAGCAGCACGGCCACGGTCTTTTCGCCGGGAACGAGCCCGGGGTCGTTCTTGATGTCCGGATAACGGATCGGGTGGCTGCCTTCTATGCTGCCCATCTCGATTTCTTCAGGTTCGCGGACATCAACGAGGAAGGGGCTGGAGGTGCTGATCAGCTTCTCCAGCTCTTCTGTGCCCAGGCCGAGCGGGTGCTCCAGCTGCCTGTCGAGGCCCAGGGTTTTCAGGGAGCTGTCCTTCTTCTCGATTCCGCTTTCAACCTCGGGGCGTACAAGGTTCCTCTGCAGGCGCTCGTTTTTCTTGTCGAGGCTCCTGCAGTACTGGAGGACATTGGCCGTGACCGATACCACCAGGATGGCCAGCAGTGTCTTTACAACCCAGGACGGGAGCCCTGCTTTCGAATCCCGGCTATCGATCTCGAGGTGGTCCCTGCGTCGTTTACGGGCGAAGAGGACCCCCCCGATGGAGACAGCCAGCAGCCCGAGAACCTGGCCGACGCTGGCGAAGATGCCGATGACGACATCGGGGGAGGGGATGGCGAAAAGCGGGGCGCAGATCAGCAGGTTGAGCGCCATCGCCCAGGTAAACCCGAAAAGGCCGAGGCTGCCACGGAGTGCCGGCCTGTAGCGGCGGACTGCCGAGGACCTTGGATGGATGTTGTTCCGGGCCGTTTCAGTCAAAGGGTCACCTGCGATTGCTGGCCCGGGAGATGGGGGCTCTTCAGTCCCCTTCTCTGTCTTCCACATTGCCCCGGGTCATCTCTAGTGGCTTCGCGCTGTCGTGAAGCCAATTCGAAATACTGCGATTTCAGTAAAGTTTGATGGTGCAAAATGCCGACCCTGTATCCGAGTCCGCGAATTCCCCTGCTTCCAGGTGGTCGCGGTGGCCCAGGGCGCACGCTTCTTTTCTTCATCCTGCCTTTTGAGCAGGACAGGTAGTTGAACACGGCGCCGCCCAAAGGCGAAAAGTGTTTCCACAAACTGTTGAAAAAACAGAGTTTATGGGAATTAGGGAGGTTTTACCGGACCACGGGAGGCCAGGAAGGCGCATTTTCCCGTCCTCAGCCGGTGGTGACGCTCCGGGCAACTGGCTGGTCCTGGCGGTATTGTCTCGAATCCAGTGGCAGGGAGATGGTGAAGGTTGAACCTTCATCGACCTGGCTGCTGACACTGATATCGCCGCCGAGCAGACGCGCAAACTGTCGGCTGACGCTGAGTCCGAGTCCGGCACCGCCAAACTTCCGGGTGGATGAGATGTCGTTCTGGGTAAACGGCAGGAAGATCTCCTCCAGCTTTTCAGGGGGAATTCCCACTCCCGTATCGCAAACCCTGATCGTCATCATGGCAGGCTCTCCACCTTCGCTGCCGCCGGCCTCAATGCCTACCCTGCCCTGGTCGGTAAACTTGATGGCGTTATCAACGACGTTTTCAAGCAGCCGCTGAAACTCAGCGGGCGCGGTATAGACCATGAGGTCCAGCTCGGGCCGCAGGTGGAGGTCGAGGTCAAGACCCTTGCGAGAAGCACGCTCTCTCCATTGCCCCTCGAGCTTTGACAAGGCGGCCAGGGGGTTGATAGGGGAGAGCTCAAAGCTCATGCTGCGAGATTCGATCCGGGCGATATCAAGGATGTCCTCGACGAGGGTGAGCAGTGAGCCGGCACAGGTCTTCGCCTCGGCGAGAAATTCCTCGTTCCCGGCCGCTCCGGGTTCTTCAGACGACAGCGCCAGCTCGAGGCAGCCCAGCACGCCGTTGATCGGGGTGCGGATCTCGTGGCTCATGTTGGCGAGGAACTGGGACTTGACCTTGTCCGCCTGCTGGGCGACCAGCAGCGCCTCGGTCTTTTCTTTCATCTCGCGGGCGACCTTTGCATACGATTCTTTCAGGTTGTTGCGCATCTTGTCCATGGTGAGGGCGAGGTTGCCGAGCTCGTCCTCGGTGGTCGGCTCGATGGGAGACTCCAGGTCTCCACTACCAATCCTGCTGGCATGTATGCTGAGGTCACCGACGGGGTCGAGCACGCTGCGACGCAATACCTTGCCGAGGACCACGGCGAGCAGGACAAAGGTCAGCGCGGCTCCCAGGAGGAGTCGCCAGGTGCTTGCCTCCAGGAGCTTTTCGAGGCGCTCGGTGGAGAGCCAGACCTCGACATAGCCGAGTGTAGCCTTGGGTCCGCCCTGGTCCTTTATCTGGACGAGGGCTTTGAAATACTGCGCGTTCCCGGGGTCCTCCTGCGCGGGCTCTTCACCGTAGCTGGCAACGAGGGCGTTCCTGTCATCCCCGTTCTGGGTGACCTTGATATAGCAGACATGGGCGCTGTCTTTCGACGCCTCCTCGACGAAGGTCTCTAGCTCAGGGAAGTTATTCGACAGAAGCGGCTCGACGCAGCCGGCGGCCAGGGTCTGCGAGAGGGTCTCTCCATTGTGGTTGAGATCTTCCCACAGGATCTTGCGTTCGCTCCTGAGAACCAGGGCGATGGTCACGATGGAGGTGACCACGAGGCTTGCAAGCACCCCCGTCCTGATTCTATTGCTGAGCTTTTTCATGGGATTCTCCGTCTGCCCGGGAGGCCTGCAGGAGCACCTGTGGGCCTTCCAGGCAGTGCTGGCATCATTCAGGGAGCGTCGGCAGTCTTATTTCCATCTGCGCGGGGAAAGAATTCCTTCGAGCGTTCCATCCCCTTGCGAACGAAATCATATTCTGAGTCCTCGCAGGGGGCGAAACCCGACAGGCTCTTTGAGAAGGTCTTCAGGATCTCCGGGTTGCTTGTGTTCAGGAGGACATCCTGCAGTGCAACGAAGTGATCTTCTGCAATGTTGCCGCGGGCGACCCAGGGCTTGGTGACGTTGTCGAAGGCCTTCAGCGCCCGCAGGCCCTTTTCACTGTACTTGGCAAAGGTGCTTTCCTTGGCGGCACCTGCATCGTATTTGCCGTGCAGGACAGCGGCCACGACCCGGTCATGACGGCCGAGGTAATCGA
>CAJWZY010000140.1 GCA_913050545.1 uncultured bacterium
CCTGGCCCGCCCGGCACCACCCTGGGCAGCCTCCATGATCCCAGGCCCGGCGCCGGTAATCACCATATAACCCCGGTTGCTTACCTTGTTGGAAAACCGGTTGGCCATCTTGTACTCGAGACGATCTTTGCCGGTGCGGGCCGAGCCGAAAACCGACACCTTGCGAACCGACCTGTAAGGGGCAAAAACCTTGAATGCGTAGCGCAATTCAAGCAGAGCGTGATTCAGCATTTTCAGATCGGCGCTGTAAGTTTCGTCGCCAACGAGCCTGAAGACCCTCTCAAACATCTGAAGAAAGAGCTCGGAACCGGGATAACTTTCACGGTTTTCGACGAGCTCCTGGAGTTTAGCGACCAGGTCCTGAGGATCTTTGACGTATTTTCGATAGGTTGAATGAGTTGAAGACATGCAGAAACACCCCGGTGAAGCGATAACGGGAGCAATAAAAACAGCAGGGATCGCAAATGTCCCATGGACGATCAGGCAGCCCCATACCCGGGATCGTCCCCACAGAGCTATTTTAGAACCGGAAACACGGTTTCGCCCGTTGAATCTCCCAGATTCAACAGGAGCCTGCTGTGCAGCAGGCGCCCAGGTGTGCAGCAGGCTCGAACGACCCTCAGTCGAAGATGGAGGTGATCTCGAGAATCCTGTACATGGACGTGCCGCCTGGAAGAACCACCTCTACCTCGTCATCGACTTCCTTGCCCAGGAAGAACTGCCCGAGAGGACTGCGGTAATTAAGGACACCTTCCTCGGGTCCCCCGTCCCAGGGCCCGAGAACGGAGTAGAAAACCGATTCGCCGCTCTCCATATTCTCTGCCCGAACCCGTGATCCAAGTCCGACGACTCCTTCCTCAACCATGGACGAATCGATGAGCTGGACCTTTTCAAGGTCTTCCTGGATCTGCTCGGCCTTCCGCACCAGGTTGTCTCTCTCTTCACAGGCCGAGGTGAATTCGGCGTTCTCGCTCAGATCACCCAGCTCGGCGGCATCGCCGATCGCCTTGAAGATTGCGGGAAGTTTTTCATCCTGGAGCTCCCGGTTCTCTTCCTCAATCACCCCCCTGCCGGCCTCGGTAGAGAAGATGATCTCCGGGTTTTGCCAGTCGGGTATTTTGTCTTCCATGTTCACGCTAGGATCGACATTGCTGATCGCCTCGAGGAACCTGGGACCTTTCAGGGGGAGCTGTGCCTGCTGCCTGAGGACCCGCTTGTAGAGCATCTTCCTCTCCGCAGGCGCCATCAGGGTAACCGCCTCGTTGAAGACCTCCCCTTCGGAGTAGTAGAGCAGGGTCTCCACCTTTTTCATCAGCTCCTTGACAGCGTTTCTCCCTTCACGCACCTCCCTGTCGATGAGGTGCTCGAGCAGATCCATCAGCAGGATAACGAGCTCGCGTGATGTTCTCTTGAAGAGGGGATCGAGACCCGTCCCTTCTTTACCTGCCAGCCTGCAACCCAGCAGCCAGATACATGCTTCAGGCGATAAACGCGGCGAAGCATAGATCTGCGAACAGAGCCCCTTCAGCTCTCCTGGATCGATCGAGTCAATGGTTTCAAACGCGACCTTCCTGAGGCTGTCCGACCTGCCCTGGAATGCCTTCAGCGCTACGGAGAGCTGGTCAGCGGGCCTGGTTTCACCAAGGAGCTTGAAGACCTTCCGCGGATTTTCTCCAACGGGCAGGGAGTCGAGGGCTACAGAAATATCATCTACCGTGAAGGACTCAAGGACTTCCACCCAGGACACCTCGGGCTCCTCCGTCTGCGTTACCCTCGCCAGGAGAAGGCAGATTTCAAAGACAGTGGTTTTCTTGGAGACCTTACCCAGGCGATCCTGGAGACCGGTGGCCACCTCCGGATAGGCAGCCGGATATTTCTTCTGCCCACCCTTGATGATCTGCCTTGCCGCGGATCTGCAGTCGATCCAGTCCTCACTGCGGAACCGGTTCAGCAGCTCATCCTCGAAGCTGACCGCCTCCTCGAGTTGTTCGACCAGGTACGGTGAGCGGTCACCGATCCTGAAAAATCCACAGTCCCTGAGCTTTTTCTTGGTCCGAGTCCACCACCGGGTCCAGTCTCCGGAATCGATGGCCCCGGCAATCATGCGGGCCTTGATCTCTTTCTGGGGGAGCGGATTGCCGTAATCATGAATCACCTTCTGGACCACCTCAACCGGGTCTTCCTCCACCAGCCGGGTAAGCTCTTCGGATCCGTGATAGAGCATGCAGCGGAAGGTTCCCTCCGGCAGGATGTCGAGAATCGAATCGACAGCCTCGATACTGATCCGATGATTTTTCTTCTCCTCGAGATCAACCTTGACCTGCCCCAGGAGCGCATCTACCTCGAGTATTTCACCAATTCCCCAGCCTGATTCGTGATAGACCACCGCGCCAGGTCTGTATTCGAGCAGCTGGCTGAAACGGTCAAGGGCTTCAACCTTATCGGCGGCGTTCTCGATGTCACAGGTATTGAAGAACGCCCGCTCAGCAGACATCGGACCATTCTCTTCCAGGAAGGCATCAAGGTAGACCGCCAGGTATTCCTTCCTCGCCGGAAAGGCCCTGACCATGACCTCACCGAGTGCAGCCCTCTGTGCCGAGGCAATACCGGAAAGCGCAGCTGCCGATGCAGCCCCCCCCGCATCATCGGAGCCGGCGGAGTCATCGCTGAAAACTCCCCAGGTCAGCTCGAGCAGCGGCTTGATAGTCGTCCCCTGCCCCTGCCGCAAACCTTCTGCAGCAAAACCCGCGAGATCATTGAGTAAGGAAGTCAGCTGGGCTGTGTCTTCCAGGATCGCCATCCAGAGATTCTCAATCCGATCAGAATCCCCTTCACCCAGGCTCTCGTAGAGATCGGTGAGCTTTGAATCGGCGTTCGCAGGGGCTGCAAGATCGGACATAAATAATCGCTCGGAGTTCTAAAGCGCCTTCCCGAACCATTGCGGGAAGATGTAAACGGCCGATTAAAATATCAGACGCCCCAAAAAACAAGCGCTACCTGTTGAATTTGTCGGTTTAACATTAGCGGCAACAGCCCGCTTACCTGCCCCGGGACTGTCGAATCTTCCCTCCAGGAGAAACACCCTCGAGAAATGAGTGAACTAGAATCACAGATACAGGCGCTGGATTTTCTCCGAAACACTGATTGCCGGGCGGTCGTCTTCGATATGGACGGCGTTCTTGCCGACACCGAGGAGTTCCACCTTGAAGCCTGGGGCCGGCTTGTTGAAGCACACGGCCTGGAGGATGGCGAACAGAGGCTCTCTGAAGAAATGCTCGAACTCATCCGGAGCACCTTCGGCCAGGCCAACGACACCATCATTCCCCTGCTGTGGGAAAAGGCGGGACGATCCCCGGGAGATGCACTGGCAGCTCTCAGCCTCGAAAAAGAACAGTGCTACAGGAACTGCGCCCGCGGCCGGGTTCGCCCCATGCCCGGCATAGAGGATTTTCTCGGGCTCTTAAAAAAAGAAAACATTCCAGCCGCGATCGGAACCTCCGGCCCGGAAGAAAATGTCAGCTTCATTCTCGATGAATTCAACTGGAGAAACGTCTTCCACTCGCTTGTCCATAGAAGCCGTTTCAAGAAGGGAAAACCAGCCCCCGACTGCTTCCTGGTCGCGGCAGAAGAGCTGGGGCAACCTCCCGATAAAACAATCGTCTTTGAAGATTCCGTGCACGGCCTCATGGCTGCCAATAGCGGAGGCTTTACGGCCGCAGCCATAGCCAGCACCCATGAACCGGCTGAATTAACGCAGTACACCGGTTGGGTCTTTAGAGACTTTAGGAGCCTATCCTGTTAAGATTGCCGCTTCGTATTTTTCACGCTATAAGCAATTAACACGAGTCGAGAGGTTTTCATCATGGCGATCCGCGTCGCAATCAACGGGTTCGGACGAATTGGCCGAAATGTTTTCAAGGTGCTTTCACAGCGAGATGGTGTCGATGTGGTCGCGATCAACGACCTGGCCGACAACAATATGCTCGCCCACCTGCTGAAATACGACACCGTCACAGGCCGGTTCTTCGGGGATGCAACGGTCAAGGCGACAGACGATGCCATCCAGGTAGGAGACCAGAGCATCAAGGTTTTCTCAGAACGCGAACCCGCCAATCTTCCCTGGGGTGACCTCGAAATCGACGTAACCGTCGAGTCGACCGGAATCTTCCGCGCCCCCGAGCAGGTAGCCTGGCACCTCGAGGCCGGAGCAAAGAAGGTGGTCCTGACCGTTCCTCCGAAGGCCCCGCTTGACAACATGGTGGTCCTGGGCGTTAACGATGACACCATCACCGCCGAGCAGAAAACACTCTCCAACGCCTCGTGCACAACAAACTGCCTGGCGCCAATCGCCAAGATCCTCAACGATTCCTTCGGTATCGACCATGGAATCATGACGACGGTCCATGCCTACACCAACGACCAGCACGTAGCGGACCTGCCGCACTCCGATCCAAGACGCGCCCGCGCCGCAGCACAGAACATCATCCCCACCACAACAGGGGCAGCAAAGGCGGTCGGAAAAGTCCTGCCCGAGCTCGAGGGCAAGCTCGATGGTCTCTCCCTGCGCGTACCAGTGGTGAACGGATCGATCGTTGACCTGGTCGTCGAGCTCGAGAAGGACACCACGGCTGAAGAGATCAACGCCGCGGTCAAGGCCGCCGCAGAGGGGCCGATGAAAGGAATCGTCGAGTATACCGAAGACCTCATCGTCTCCAGCGACATCATCACGAACCCTCACTCGGCGATCTTCGATTCCGATGCAACCATGGTGCTCGGCGAAACCGGACGTTCGGCCAAGGTGCTCGCCTGGTATGACAACGAGTGGGGCTATTCCAACAGGGTCGGTGACCTGATCGAAAGGATCACCTCCTAAGGATATGGCATCGGCTTCGGTCGCGGACACGGTCGGCTGCGACATCGGCGGAAGCAACATCAAGCTCATCGTCCTTCGAAGGGGACGGCTGTCTCGCAGGCACTCGTTCCCCTCACCGGCCGATGCCGGCAAGAGGGCCTTCGTAGACACCCTGGCCGAGCTGCTTCGGCCGCTGCCGGAGTCCCCGCTGGGAATCGCCCTGCCAGGCTTCCTCGATGATGAACTCAGGCGTATAGTCCACCTGTCGAACCTGCCGAAGCTGGACGGCCTCAACCTTGCCGCCAGGCTTGAACGCAGGCTGAAAAGGAAAGTGTTCCTTGAGGCTGATTCCAATGCAGGTGCCATGGGAGAAGCGCGGCTGGGAGCTGGACGGAAAACCGAGCGGCTGCTCTACCTGACAATGGGAACAGGACTGGGAGCGGCCCTCACCATCAAGGGCTTCCCAGCGAGGGTCAGCAACAATACTGTCGGACATGTTGGTGGCCTGCCGATCTGTTCAGAAAAAGGCCGTGGCGCCGAGGCGCTCCTCAGCGCCACAGGGATCCTGTGCCGCTTCCAGGCGGAGGCGAAGCAGCCCGCGGTCAGCAGCACCCTGGAGCTGCTGGAGCTGGCCCGGGCTGGCGACGCAGTCGCCCGGGCAACCTGGGGAAGAACCGGCGAGATCCTGGCTGAGCTCCTGGGCCTGCTCGTCCCGCTGTTGCGGCCAGGTGGAGTGATTATAGGAGGAGGAATTGCGGGAGCTGCGGAGCTCTTTCTTCCCGCTGCCAGGGAGGGGCTTCAACGGCGGCTGAAAGGCCGTGGACTGAAATGCCCAGCCATACTCCAGTCGGCCCTTGGAGCCTACTCCGGAGCCGCAGGAGCGGCCCTGCGGGCCAGGGACGCCAGCTGATAGTGCTGCCTTCTGAGCTCTCTACCGGCTCTTAACCGCAATCGGCATCGTAGACACAATCGCCGAGGTTGTCCTCTACAGGGTCCGGACCACAGGCACCCGGTCCCGGGGCCGGTGGAGCTCCCCCGCCGAGGAAGAGATAGTTCAGGATGCGGATCGCGTCAGAGAGATCAACGGTTCCACTGTCATCGGAATCGGCTGCATCCAGACACTCCGGAGCCCGGCTACCGAGGAACAGGTAGTTCAGGATAAAGACTCCATCGGTGATATCAGTCTGGCCATTTCCGGTAGGATCACCCCGGCGGAAAGTCACCACCTGGTCGCAAACCTCTCCACCGCTGTTCTGCGACAGGGGAGTCGGTGAATTGACCACGGTGAACTGGCCGTTCCTGGAACCATCGGGAACCAGGCTGATCGACTGGTTGGTCATGATG
>CAJWZY010000141.1 GCA_913050545.1 uncultured bacterium
ATTTTTTCGCTCTCGGGGGAAAGGCTGGAACCCTGGTCGAATGGGTCTCCGCAGCCGTAAGCTCCTGTCCCGAGGAGGTTGAGCTGTCGTCCTGGATGAGAGCTTGTGCGGCCTACTGTCTGCGCAAGCCGGAGTGGCAGGCTGCCTTGAGGCCCCAGTTGTTCATGGGGTTGGTCGAGTCGGCCCTGTTGGATGAAAAGATCAGCCTGGCAGCCGCCCTGGAACTCGTCCACGAGATCTCGTTGTTTTCCGCCCATTGGGATCTGACCCATACGAGTAGTTTTGCAGCCTGGGGCTTTCAAAAGATTGGTGAAGCAGCCGCCCGCCGGGGGGAAAAGAAAGCCTACAGCCTCATGAAGCCGTGGATCTTTTCGACTCCTTCGATTTTCGGCAAGGGCCTGCATCCCCTGCCGTCCGTTCTCATCAGGCGAGAGCTCCTCGCTCATATGAGCGCCGGGGATTGGGATTCTGTGGAGGCCTTCTGCCGCCAGATCCGCTATTGGAACCGCAGGGGCAACCCACAGCTGCCGGCGGTTGCATGGCATACCAGCCAGACGGAGGTGAAGGAAGCTGTCGAATGGGCAGAGGTGGCGCTTGCCCAGCGCAAGGGGCCGGGGCAGGGTGCGAGGGGAGTTCCCTTGATCCACCATCCGCTGGTCACCGAGTACAGCAAGGACGGCTACAATACTCTTGCGGAGTTCGCTGCCTCCATCAAGGGCAGGGCCTTTAACGATGCCTGCCTGATCCTCACCTCGAGCGATAATTCATATATCAGTGGCTTGCTTCCTGATCTGCAGGAAAAGGAGCTCCTGGTTTCCTGGAGGTTGTCACTGGCCCGTGCTTTTGAACAGAGCCCCGAGCTGAGCCGGACGCTGCAGAAGAAATACGCCCAGCTGGCAAGCCTTCGATTGCGAAAAGCGCAGGTGCGTGGAGATGTCGAGGCGGTTGACGCTGTTACGCGACAGTTCTATGGAACCGAGGCGGCTGTCGAGGCGTTTCTCTGGATGGGAGACCAGGCCCTGGGGATCGGCGAAAGCACCCTGGCGGAGGGGTACTACCGCAGGGCTCGTAAAACCGCTCCGGCGTCGAGCTTGTATCTGATCGAGGCGCGTGAACGCCTGGCGGCGGCCTTTACCGGCAGGGAGATTGGCTCTGCGCCGACGAAGGCAATTCGTTTCGGGGAGCTGACCCTCGAGCCAGCGGACTTTGAAAAGATGGCCTCGGATCTCCGCAAGCGTTTCCAGGAGAAGACGGTTTCCTATGACAATGATCCTTCGATAGAGCCTTCGCGCAAGGTTCCGTCCGCCGGAGTCTATTCCGCTCTCTCCCTGGCTGAATTTAACTTTGATCCACGCTTCAAGGACTTCCGTCCGAACATCCCGGTCCAGAAAACTGACTGGGTTGGCCGCCAGATGGCTCTCACTGTTTATGACGATTACCTCCTCGTCAGTGACCGCAACGACCTGCGCGCCTACGGTCTTCCCGGCGGCGAGTTGAGATGGAGCCATCTTGCCGGGAACCAACGGGGCGGCAGCAGGGAATGGCCCCTGGTCCCTATGCGGCCGGTGGTGTCTGGTGACCTGGTTTTTGTTCGAATGATTACCAGGCAGGGGCCGCGGCTTGAATGCCTCGGTCTTGCGGACGGGGTGGCGAAATGGGTTTTCTCATCGCGTGACCAGGCGGCAACCGATCCTGTCCTCGTGGAGGGGGATGTCGTGGTGCTCAATCTGCGCCGCCACGAGGAGCTGGGGAGTGAGCTGCTCTTTACGCGTCTCGCAAGGGATACCGGAGAGGTCCTGGATGAGCGCAGCCTTGTGAATTTCCGCAGGGCAAGCCGGTCCCAGCTTTTCCGCCAGTTCCAGATCGGACGCTCCATCGATCGCCTGGTGGCTAGTGGTTCAGGTTGTGTCATCTGCACGGATCTGCGCGGCCAGTTACTGTGGGTCCGCAAGCAGCCCTGGCGTCCGTTTGAGAAGAAATCGAACTGGTATCGTCACCAGCCTTCGCGGCCGGTGTTTTTCGGCAATTCCGTTATTGTTGCCCAGCCGGCTGATGAGTCGGTGACCTGTCTGCGTAGTGATACCGGTGGCCTGCTCTGGAAATCCCCTGTGCGTGATCTTGAGAAGATCCTGGGAGTTTCCTCGGGGAAGATCATCGTGGCTGCTTCCGAACGTATGCTGGCCCTGGATTCCAAGGATGGCCGTATCCTGTGGGATCGTCCGCAGCTGGGTGGCAAGGGGTTCCTGGTGAGTGGAGATGACAGCAGGATTCTTTCACTGGCACCGGTCAGTCGCAGCGCTGAGATGAAAGCGATCGGCTGGGGCGCCATGGGGCTGATGTCCTGGATTGATCCTGGAGATGGAAAAGAGCTGGGCTCCTGGGTGGTTGATTTCCAGCTGGGCGGTGCGAAGCAGGGTTTCCAGGCAGGGCCTATGGTCGCCACTGGAGCCGGGGTTTTCCTGTTTGCCGGCGAATACAAGGGCCCCAGCCGGACTCTCTTCCGCCTCGATCCGCAAAGGCAGTTTACTGTTTCTGCACAGTCGGGGGTGGCGCTTGATAACTGGCTTCCCGGCCAGGCCAGCCTGAAAGCGGTGGTGGCGAGGACTCTCTTCCCCGGCTGGAACCTGCTTGATTCAGGGCGCAGTGGCAAGGACCCCTTCGTACAGGAATTCCCCGGCAGTGGAGCGGTCTTCTTTACTAAGTCGCAGCCCGGTTCTGGAACACAGTGGGGGAAAATGGTGAAGGTCCCTGCCGGCGGAAAGACCCGTCTGAAACTTCAGCTTGGAAGTGATGGGGCTGAGGGCTGGAAGGTTGTGGTCAAGGGTAATGGAGAAACTCTTGCGGAGAAGTTGATTCCCGAGGTGCCGCCCGCATCAGGTAAACCAGAGGAGTATACCTGGCTGGAGGACTCTGTACCGCAGAGTGCGCAGGAGCAGGGCGGCTGGGTCTGGGCGCGAGAGCCTGACCCGGTTCACTCCGGAGAACGATCGATGATGGTGAGCGGTAAGGGGCGGCTGGAAAAATCCTTCAGGAGTTCAACCTACTGGCTGCTGGCCTCTCCCGGTGACAGGCTTTTTTCCTGGGTATGGATTGATCCGAAAGATCCCCCCAGGGTGATCCAGCTGAAGTTCGGAGGAGAGGCGCCGGCCGGTATGTTCGGGCACAGCGTGTTCTGGGGAGATCTCCAGGCTCTCGGGGAGCCGCCTCCGGCGCCGACTCCCCATCGAATGGGTAACCTTCCCGCTGCCGGGCAGTGGGTTCGTTTGGAGATACCGGCTGAGAGAATGGGGATCAAGCCAGGAACCGAGCTGCGGCAGATGGCCTTCCTGCAGGTTGACGGGACGGTCTATTACGACAAGGTCGGGATCGTCTCAAGGTCCCTTCCCAAGGGGCTGCCTGTAGAACTCCTTGGTGCAAGGAGATGGACGGACCTTGACGTCGATCTCTCACGCTTTGGCGGCAAGAACGTCTGGCTGAGAGTGGAACGCTCAGTTGACGGCGACAAGAAGGCCAACGAGCTGTGGCGGAAGATCGAGGTGGTGGACTGATCCCTGCTGCTTCTCAATAAGCCAGGAGCTCACGGGCTCGCAGGACAATCTTTTCAGCATCGGGCCGGAATGCTTTTTCAAGCGGTGGGCTGTAGGGTACCGGGGTGTCGGGTGCGGTCAGCCGTGCTGGTGGAGCATCGAGTGAATCGAAGGCCTCTTCGGCCAGCAGCGCTGCCACCTCCGCTCCAAAGCCTCCCGTCCTGACAGCTTCATGCACGATGAGTACGCGCGAGGTTCGGCGGACCGAATCGAGGATCAGCTGCCTGTCGAGTGGCACGAGGGTTCGCAGGTCGATGACCTCGCACTGGGCTCCTTCGGCTGAAAGGGTTTCGGCAGCCTCCAGGGCCTCCTGCACCATAGCCCCCCAGGTGATGATGCTCAGGTCTGAACCCGGTCGGCGGATTTCCGCCTCGCCGATCGGTACGGTATAGGGCTCCTCGGGAACCTCGCTTTTCCCCCTGCGGTAGAGATGCTTCGGTTCGAAGAAGATCACCGGGTTCGGGTCGCGGATCGCAGAGAGCAGGAGTCCCTTGGCATCGTAGGGGGTGGAGGGGATCACCACCTTGAGGCCGGGGCAGTGGGTGAACCAGGCCTCCTTGCATTGGGAGTGAAAAGGCCCGGCGCAGGATCCCCCTCCCCAGGGGGCGCGGATGACGATCGGCACCTTCGCTCCCCAGCGGTAGTGGGTGGTGGCTGCGTATTGGACGATGGGGTCGAAGCCGGTGGAGATGAAGTCAGCAAACTGGATTTCCACCACCGGCTTCAAGCCCATCATCGCGGCCCCGTTGGCAAGCCCGATGAAGGCCCACTCACACATGGGAGTATCGAGGACTCTTCTTTCGCCGAATTTATCCCAGAGCCCGGCGGTGGCCTTGAAGGCTCCGCCGAATTCTCCGACATCTTCACCGAGGACGAAGACGCTGTCATCGAGCTCCATCTCCTGGTGCAGGGCCTGGTTGATTGATTCGAGGTAATTGAGCTGCGGCATCAGGCGAAAACATCCTCTTCGAGGGTTCCAGGATCCGGCAGGGGGCTGCTCTCGGCCCATTCGACGGCCTCCTCGATTTCGCGCTCGATCCGGGCTTTGATCGACTGGAGAGATTCCTCATCGAGCGTGCCGGCCGCCTCGAGCTGTCTCCGGAACTGCTCTACCGGGTCACGTTCCTCCCAGTGCTCGAGCAGTTCAGCGGGTACGTAGTCAGCGGGGTCATGGATGGCATGCCCCTTCATGCGCAGGTTCTTGCATTCGATAAGCGAGGGGCCGCCACCGCCCCGGGCGCGTTCTACTGCCTCTTTTGTCGTATCCATGACGGCGATGATGTCGGTTCCATCGATGGTGACTCCGGGGATTCCGTAACCTTCAGCCCGGATCGCCAGGTTCTCTATACGGCATTGTTTTTCCAGCGGGGTCGAGTAGGCGTAGCGGTTGTTTTCGAGAATGAAAATCACCGGGGCATTGAGTACAGCAGCGAGGTTGAGAGCCTCGTGGCACCCTCCCTCCGAAGAGGCCCCATCGCCGAAGTAGGTCATGGCGACCCGGTCTTCGCCGCGGTAGAGAAAGCTGTAGGCTGCCCCCAGGGCGATCCCCATCGATTGCGGCAGGTGGCTGACATAGCCGAAGATTCGCAGGGAGATGTCCCCGAGCCCGTGGGTGTTGAGGTCCCTGCCGCCACTGGGGGCGCCAACGCGCCCCATGGCCTGGGCGAAAATTCTCCCCGGGGACATTCCCCTGACCAGGTAGGCGCCGAGATCCCTGTGCATGGGAGCTATCGCATCGCCCTCCTCCAGCAGGATGGATGAGCCCACGGAGATGGCCTCGTGGCCGGTCTGCGCGAAGATGCCGCCGGGGAATTTCCCCTGCTTGAAGAGAGCCTCGCAGCGGTCATCGACACCGCGAGTCAGCATCATCCAGTAGAGAAGGTCGAGAAGGCGTTCGCTGGATTGCTCGTGCATCAAACCGGGGTCCATTTCAATGTCGGCGCAAAAAGGGTTTCGCCGGGATAAAGCTGTCTCGTAGCTTACCCCGGGGGGCCTGCAAGAGAGAAAAAATTCCCTGCGCGGGGATCCACATGCTATGTTCACCGCGTGGATGCGCAGTCGCATGAGGAGTTGAGGTGATGACGAAGATCGACCAGTTCGAGAGCGTGTTCAGGTCGGCTGACAAGCCCCTGTTTCGGTACGATCCCTTCGTCGTTAATTCCGTCCTGGTGATGACCGACCTCGAGGGAGAGAAGGCAGAAGCTTTCTCCGCCCTGGCGGGGAAGTACCTTGGTGTTTCCGGTGAAGAGGGGGCGATCTCTATTCAGCTGGCATCGGCAGGAGATTTTTCCAGCATCGAGCAATGCCTGGGGCTTATCGAGGAAACGAAACCGGACCTGGTCTGTACCTACCGTGGCCTTCATTCTGAGTGCTGGCGCTGGGGCCATAGCCTTGGATCCTATGTAGAGGTCCTCACCCAGGGAATCAGCACCCCGGTACTCGTTTTCCCACATCCGGGCTCCCGGGAGGCACTCTCAGTCGCCTCAGGTGAATGTACAAGGGTGATGGCGATGACGGATCACCTTGCCGGGGACAGCCGCCTGGTGAACGCCGCGCTTTTCTTTACTCCAGCCCAGGGTACGCTCCATCTGACG
>CAJWZY010000142.1 GCA_913050545.1 uncultured bacterium
TCAGTATCGGTGCCGTCGTGCAGCTAGGCCCTCCCGGTACTGAGGTGCTCTCGCTGGGGGCTTCCTCAACGACCCATCTCGACACCATCACCGTGCGATCGCTGGTCAGTCTCACCGGCGATGAATCAAGAGAATCCGCTGTTTCCTTTGTCGACTTCACGCTTGGTGAGGACCGACCCATGGAGATCGTGTTTGTCGTTGACGGAGATGGGATCTCTCCTGATTTCGCAGCTGAAAAGTCAGTGACGCTGCTGGGAGTCCCGGATGAGGTGGTTCCTTCGTTCATTCGAGGCGACGCCAACAACGACAGCCAGGTGAATATTGCCGATGGAATCTGGATTGTTCAGATGATGTTCTACGGTGGCCGGGAAACAGCCTGTCGTCCTGCAGCGGATGCCAACAACGATGATCGCGTCTCGATTTCTGACGCCCTCTACATCATCAACTACCAGCTGCAGCCCGGGTCGACGAATTTCCCGCTCTATGCCCCTCCAGCCGGCCCCTATCCTGAATGCGGAACCGTTGAGACCGTCACCGCCGAGGATTGCCCGGTAGGCTCACACGTCTGCTTCCCCGCTCCCTGATCGAGGAAGCAGGCCGGGTTTCCGCTGCCGATGGCTGGTTTAGCCTGCCCGGGTAAAAAATCACTGTTTTTTCAGCCTGGAGGCACTCCTTCCAGGTCGATACTGATTCCTTAAGTTCAAATTATACAATAGTTTGTGGGATCCGAATGAGCTCGATGTTGAATTGACCCTGCCCAGGCCTTAACATTGACCTTATTCCCGTAACACACCTTGTTTGCGATTCTCGCGAACAGACTGGTTCTGAATACTACGGCAGTTTTTGAGGAAGAATTTCACTGTCACAACATGTGGGTTTTCCCAGGTGAGGAGAATCCGGGTCTATGAGGCAGTCTGAAAGTTCCCCAGTTAATGAATAGTTCCTGTGGGCCGGCGGAGTGATCTGCTGGTGGGGCAGTTAGTGATTTTTGACAGGATGCCAGTTGTTCCTCCTGTGATACGATCTTCTGGATCTTCCTGGCACCCGATTCAATTGGTTTTCCCCAGAGAAGTGATCATGCCAAGAGAGTTATTCCTTACCATTTTCCACTGCAGTTTCCGCCTGCCGGGTTTCCTGGTGCTTGCAGCTTTGCTGCTTTTGCCTGCCTGTAAATATGATTCGGCGGATGTCGAGTGGACAATCCCGGCCCGCAACGACAGCGAAGTCATCGTTCAACCGGTGATTGCTGTCCGTCTCACCAATACCATGACGGCCTCGGATATCGAGAATACCGAGCTGGGGAGCATCAGGGTTACCGGGGACCAGACCACTGGCGAGTACGGCGGCACGATTGTCACAGCTAATGAAGCTGACGTCTTTGCCGGGCAGACCATCACCCAGTTCCAGACGGGTATCAACCAGTTGCCGGATCTGAGCGACCCGCTCGATCCGACGGCTCTGCCGGAGGATGCAGGGGATAACACCCTTGTATTTATTCTCAATCCCCTCGAGCAGTTCAAGCCTGGTGAACGGATCACTGTAACGGTATCAGAGGATGTCACGGTACTGGGTGTACCCTTCTCGGACTCCTATGTTTTCAGCTTCACCGTCGAAGGTGGTGGGGCGCGTTCGGAGGGCGGTCTCTTCGTTCGTGAAACCACTCCTCTGCAGGCAGCCGCTTCAGCGGACCTCAGGCCCACTGTCACCGCCTACCTCAGTGAGGAGATCAGTCCGGGCAGCGAGGCTAACGCAGTCCATGTAAGGGGTGGACACTCGGGAGTTCATTCCGGCGGCATTGTCCAGCCTGGCAGCGGGCAGCTCCCCAGCCTGACCCATATTCTCGACGCAACCGACAGCTTTCTTCCCGGTGAGGAGGTTAGCGTTACCTTCTCCAGTGACATCGCCAGTGCGGCCTCCGATGCAGTGAGGCTGTCGCCTTACCAGCTGATCTTCCAGGTTCGCCCCGGGTTCAACAAGGGGGGGTGGGATGCTGTGGACCTGCAGCCCCTGGCTTCCGATGAAGCTGTAGCGGTCCTGGCGGCCGATTTCCTCAAGGATTCGGGTTCAGTGGAGTTGATCACTGTCAGCCCGACGATCGCGACACTTTATGATTCTTCCGGCCGCAAAGGAACCGTCGAACCCCCCGCAGGCTGGAACTTTCTCGATGCGGTAGCCGTCGATGCAGAGGGGAATGGAACATCCCAGGTCGTCGCCCTGCTGGAGGGACCGCTTGGTGCGCTTCGCCTGCAGGGATATGCGATAGGGCAGTCCGGAGACCTTTCCGCTACCGATTCCCGGGTCGACTTTGCCTCCGTTCTTTCTGAATCTTCGAATAATTATTCCGGCAGGCTCTACGTGGCTGATCTCGACTCTGATGGGCAGCCGGAAATCGTCGCAACTCACGCCGATGCGACCTTTGATGCAGATGAAATACCCGCTCTTCCCGGTGGCCTGGGAGACTTCGGCGGGCTCGGAGACCTTGGCGACCTTGGTCTGCCGGAGGCCCCGGAGCAGGCAGATGAGCAGCAGACAACCGGTTTCATGACAATCTTCCAGTTGGCCATGGGATTACCAGCCGGGTTCGACCTGCTGAACCCTGTGCTGGAATTACAGTTCACACCTGTGCGGGAGCCGATCTCGAGTTTTGACCCGAGTGAAAAACTCCAGTTCACCGATTTCGACAATGACGGAAGGCTTGACCTTATCAGCGAGGTGGCGGGCGAAGCTTCCACCGGCACCCTGGTTCTCTACCGTAACCAGACGACCACCTCCAACCCGTTCTCTTTCAGGAGGGTGGGTGCCTTGAAAGACAGCGATGGGGAGGAGTTCAGCCCCGACGCCTGGATCGCTTTTGATTTTGAAACAGATGGAGACCAGGATGTCCTCTCCTGGAAATCCGGTGAGGTGTATCTCCACCAGAACAGCTACCGGGATTTCGGGGACCTCCTTGCCGGGGGAGTAGAGTCAGGGTTTCTTGAAAGCCTCAGCTCCGATGAGCCACGCGGACTCCTTTTCGAGGAGGTTGTCCCGCAGGATGGGATCGATCTCGACGGCGCTGTTGCCGGGGAAGCAGACCTGTTGCTCGCCTCCAATCTCGATGGAGACCCCCTTGGCGGCGCGGATCTTGTTATTGCCGGGCCTGGAGATGCCGGCCAGGGGCGCCTGACGGTTTTATTCAACCGCAGGAACCAGCTTTCGCTCTTGCCGAGCTACGAAAAAGTGGAAATGGATAATGGCGAGGCGGGAACTGTCTCCGGCGTCACTCTGCTCGATCTCGACGGAGATACAGGGCTCGACATTGCCACGGTCTCCAACGATGAGCCCCTGGTCTACCAGTCAAGTGGAGTCGAGGCGGTGACGCTGCCTGAGCCGACCCGCTATGTTCTCCAGCCTGTAGATGGAAATGGCCAGGAGATCAGCGAGGAGGAGCTCTCGAACCTCGAGTCCCAGGCTGTTTTCGGTGTTAAGGTCATCGGTGATATCCGTGCCCCGTTCTCGGGTTATTCGGTAGCTCTTGCCTACCAGCAGCTGGATCTCGATTACCTGGGTTTCCTGTCGCCTGCAGGGTTTGAGCAGTTGGCCCAGTTTGATACCTGCCCGCAGGATGGAAACGACAACAGCTGCAGTGGATTTGCCACGGCAACCATGTCAAAACGGTCAGACATTGAAAATTTCATTCCCTTTGAAGGTGTCGAACTCGGTGTCTTTCAGTTCCGCCGCAGGGCGGTCCAGGGCCAGAGAGATACGGCGATTGAATTCTCCGCCGTCACCAGTGGCGGCAGCCTGATCTCGAACGTCCTCAAGACTGTTGAGGGGGATATCGTGCAGGATGTCCCGGTGGAAACTGGAGAGTCGATTCAATTCGAGCTCGAACCTCCGCCTCCTCCGCCGGTTGAGGTCGCCTGCAGTGTGCTGGAAAGAAGAGCGAACAGTTCAGAGGTTCTTATTTCGTGGGAATCACAGATTCTTCGCTTCGACCGGGTGAAAATCCGGGTCGCTGATGGGCCACCTACCTACATCGACTGGGACAACGGGTTCTTCGCCATCGAGGTCTCTGATCCGGGAAATGTTTCGATCTCCGTGGCTGCGCTTACGGGTGCAAGTGACGTCGGCCCTACAGTCATCTGCGGGGTGGTCCATGTTCCCTCGCCTAGCAGCGTTATCTGCGGATCAGGCGACGAGACCAATTTCGTCACCTGGGAATGGAACCATAACCTGGTTGCCGAGCAGTTCAGGATCTATCGAAACGGTTCTTTCTGGTCGAGTGTTCTCCCCTCCAGCGGACTGACCTTTGAAGATTTCTTCCCCTCTGAAGAAGGAAGCGATTTCTATGAGGTCAGTGCGGTTTTCGGTGGTTTTGAGAGCGCCAGGGGAGCCTGTACCGGAAATGACCCGAATCCATGTGTTACCGAAGAGCCCGTTCGCTCACCACTTGTGGGAACCCTTCTCTCACGTGCAAGCTCTTCTGATCCGCAGGTCATCCGGTGGGATTGGATTAATGGAGAGGCCTATAACAACCTGCGGGCAGAGCTCCTGTTTGAGCCTGCTGAACCCGGCAGTCCGCTGGAGGATCTCTTTGGAGAGGACGGTATGGAGCTGTCGAATCCGAACCAGGAGTTCCTTCTCTACGAGGGAGATCCTGACCGGGGTGGCGCAGCCGCGGGAACCTACACCTTGAGCCTCACGGCCTCGAAGAAAATTGGCGCCGGGCAGAACTGTGGTGGCCTCGGGCCGGGTTCCCTGGTTGAGAGTGAAACGGTTTCGTTCCTTTCCTTTACCGTCTCTGCTCCGGATATTGCAGATGTCGGACTTTCCTGCCGCAAGGAATCCGGAGGGGTCGAGGTCAGCTGGAATGAACCCTGGCGTGGATATGGAGAGGGGATGTTGACCCTGGAGATGGCCCATATCATCGACGGAGAAGAGGTCGGGGTGCGGGTCGTTTCCGACGTCCTCCCGAGTGACACAGGATTTTTCTTCGACTCGGTGGAGCCGGTGGGTTCCTACACGGTCAGCCTCAGGGCCGGCCAGGAACAAACCAGCTGCGCTGATATTATCTATTCACCACGGGTTTCAATCGGCTCGACGGTTGCAGCCGTTGGCGAGGCATCCTTTGAGATCCCGGTTATCGCGTTCCTGCCCCTCACGGCGGGTTCAGGCGTCGAAATCAATGCCGTAGAATTTGACCTGGTCCTTCCCGAAACGATTTCCATCCTGGCTCCCGCGCTTGCAGCCGGGATTCCCCTCGGTGATGGCATGCAGAAAATAGAGGTCCGAGAGGGAGACCTCCCGCCGATTGGACAATTTGCAGGCTCCCTGGTGACCGTCGTGAAGCTGGAGGCGGTGCTTCCAGCCGACCTTCCCGCGCAGGCCTCCCTGGAGCTCGAAAACACCCGCGTCCGGTTCAAGGGCTTTGACAAGTTCCGTTCTGTGGAGTCTGTCGATGGGCAGATCGAGTTTGCCAACAGCTACCTCAAGCTCGGCGTTTCCCCCACAGGAGATGACCAGGTGATGGATGTGCTGGTCAGCGGAAGCCTGAGGGCGCCTGCTGAGATCCCCAGCTACGAGTTCAATGCCTTCAACATCCACCTGCAGTTTGATCCCACGGAACTCGAGCTTTTGCCTGTGGATCCCGAGCAGGCAGGGACGATTGCAGCCGGCCTCGGGGAAATCTTCCTTCCGACCGATCCCTCTCTTGCTGATATCAACTCTACCGGTGACCTGAGAATCGGCTGGATCAGCTTTAATTTCTCTACCCTCCAGACCGATTTGCTGCAACCGTTTGAAAACGGTTCGATATTGAATCTCCGCTTCCGGTCGAGGGTTCCTTCCGATGCGCCCAGGGCCCTCTCAACCATCTCCTTTGTGATGGATTCTTCTGCTGACCAGCCTACTGCATTCTTCCCGGAGCAGGCTATTCCAGGCCGCCCGGTGATCGATTCGTTCTTTGATGCAAGCCTGGAGCTTGGCGGCGAATTCCCCGAGGTCCAGTTGCATTCGATCTCACCGGCCACCGGTCCGTTTACCGGCGGCAACGAGGTGAGACTGTCAGGGGACGGCCTGGTCGGTAGCGGTAACCTTGTACCGATGCTCCGGCTTCTGCCCTCTGAGGGAGAAGGAGACATCCTGGCGGTTCCTGCCGGTAACGTGGTCTCCACGGGCAGGGGG
>CAJWZY010000143.1 GCA_913050545.1 uncultured bacterium
TCCTCATCGGCCTGGTGACCGTGCTCTACCTCTATGCCCGGGGAGATCAGAAGACCACCCGGCGAATCTTCTTCATCATGGTCTCTGCTGAAGTCGTCGCCTATATCGTTAAACATCTCGTCGGGCGCATCCGGCCGCTGAAGTTTATGGACCATTTCGCGGCCCCAACCGTTGGCACCAACCCGGAGGAGGCCCAGCTCCTTCTGCAGACGCTGGAAAAGGGTGGCGAGATGACAAAAACATCTCTCCTCGTCAGCTTTCCCAGCGGCCACAGCATGATGTCGGCAGCGATTTTCCTCTCCATCGCATTCCTGCTCTACAACGCCACTGGAAGCCGGGGGCCGCGCAGAGTCCTGGCCGCCACCGCTGTGGGGCTGATCGTGGCCATCGGGCTCAGCCGGGTGTATCTCGGGGTTCACAATCCAAGCGATGTGCTCGCCGGCTGGCTGGGTGGATTCGGCTGGACGCTCACCTGGTTTTCTGTATTTGCGCGCCGGGACCGGCTCGCTTCCGCAGAGCCCGGCTCCACGGAATCCTGAGGCCTGCCGATGCCTGACCTGCCGACGAAGAAAAATGTCCTGCTGGTCGACTGGCGCCACAAGCTGGCCGCCGGCCTGGTCAATCTCCTGGTGTGGATGGCCGGCTATTTCCCTCTCAATGCCTGGCAGAGCCGCGCCGAGCATTATTTTGACATCCCCCTTACGCCCCTGGATGCCCTGCCGCTGGTGCCCTGGACCATCTTTATCTACTCGAGCTCGGTATACAACAACGCCCTGGGCCTCTTCCTGCTGCCCTCCAGGCGCGCGGCCTGGCGCTACCTCGGCGCTCTGCTCTGCGCTTACATGATCAATTTTCTCTTCTTCTTCCTGCTACCGACCAACAGCATAGACCTGCGCGCAGAGGCCGCCGCCGCATTGCCCGGGATGAGCGAGATGTGGCGCTGGCAGTTCGAGATGACCCATAACGCCGATGGCCCCTACAACTGCTTCCCCTCGCTGCACATCACCAATTGCGTGGTGGTCGCCCTGGTACACTGGAGAGGCCCCTGGCGCTACTGGATGCTCGGCTGGGCGGCCCTCATCGCCATCTCGACCCTCACCACCAGGCAGCATTTCTTCTATGACATTCCCAGCGGCATCGCCGTGGCCGTCTGCGGCGTGTTGATCGCCCGGTGGATCTGGGGCGCCCCGCTGGATCCCGAGCCACTAAAAGGCGACGATCAAAGTCCAGCCGCCGGGTAGCCGATGGACTCAAGGTAGCCGTCGAGGTCCTTCTGCACCTGGGCAACCTTCTGGTAGCGCACCTTGGGGTCTTTCGCGAGCATCCTGGCGACCAGCTCCGAAAAGTCATCGGAGACGGGAGCACCAAGCTCCTTCAGAGTTTTGAACGGCTCTGAAGAGAGCACCCAGCGGATCCAGTCTCTCGGGCGCTTGGCGCCATAGAGTTTCTTGAAGCCGTGCAGGCTCAATATGGCCTGGTAGCTGAGGAAGCCGAGGGAATAGATATCGAGGCCAAAACCCAGGCGTGAATTCTTGCGCATGGCCTCCGGCGGCATGTAGGCCAGGGTTCCCCCCATGCGATGGTCGGTGTCCTTTACCAGCCCGCTGAGGCCGAAGTCGGTCAGCTTGACGACGCCCTCACGGGTAACGAGGATGTTCTTCGGGTTGACATCGCGATGAATCAGCCCGACCCCGTGAACAGCCTTCAGGGCCGCCAGGATCTGGCGGAGATAACCCAGGTACTGCGCCTCCGGCATCGGGCGCCGCCGGAAAGCCCTGATAAATGGAACTCCGTTCACCAGCTCCATGATGATGGAAAAGGTATCGCGCGAATCAACAATGTCATGCACCAGCACGACATTGGTGTGTTCCACCATTGCCAGGTACTCAGCCTCCTTCTGCAGACGGCCGAGAACCCGCTTTTTCCCGCGCTTTTCGGGCAGGATTCGTTTGATCGCCACATTCCGCTTCAACCGCAGGTCGAGCGCCTTGTAGACCTCTCCAGTGCCACCTGAGCCGAGCTTTCTCAGCAGTTTGTAGCGGCCATGAACTATCTCTTCCATGAGACCAATTGTATCCTCAAATTGCTTTTCGCAAGCGGATGAAAGTACCCTCTTGCAAGCCGCTGCGGAAGTAATCTTTTAATGGACAGGAGGAGATTTTTCATCAAGCTTACCCACTGGCGCCCGGTGCCGCTCTGCCCGGAAACGATAATATGAACCCAGGGAAGACTCCGCATGAACCCCGATGACCCCAGGATTTCGAATTCGGCGCGGCAGGTGCAGCCCTTCCTTGCCATGGAGATCTTTGAACGATCCCAGGAGCTCGAGCGCCAGGGAATCGACATCGTTCACCTGGAGGTCGGGGAGCCCGACTTCAGCGTGCCGGCCTGCGTCGACCGGGCCATCAGCAAGGCCGTAGAAGGCGGCCACACCCACTACACCCACAGCCTGGGAAGATACGACCTGCGAGAGGAAGTAGCCGCCTATTACAAGCGGCGCTACGGGGTCACCGTCGATGCCGGCCGGGTGCTGGTCACCGGCGGCACCTCGGGAGCCCTGGTGCTGCTCATGGCGCTGCTGCTGGAACCTGGTGACGAGATCCTGCTGCCCAACCCGGGCTATGCCTGCTACGACAACTTCGTTCTCACCTTCCACGGCAAACCGACCGGCTACGAGGTGCCGGCGAGCACCGGCTTCCGCTACGACCCGGCACTCATCAGCAAGCTGATCAACAAGCGCAGCAAGGGCATCCTCATCAACTCGCCCTCGAATCCGACGGCCGCGGTCCAGGACCACGAGACTCTCGAACAGATAGCCGCCCTGGGTGTGCCGGTCATCAGCGATGAGATCTACCACGGGCTCGAATATGGCGGCGACGAGGACCGGGCCGTCAGCATGCTCGAGGTGACCGATGATTGCTTCGTCGTCGATGGCTTCTCCAAGCGCCACGCCATGACCGGCCTTCGGGTCGGGTGGCTGGTTGCGCCGGAAGACCTGATCGCGCCCCTTCAGCGGCTGCAACAGAACCTCTTTGTCTGCGCCAGCTCACTGGCACAGACCGCCGCCATCGCCGCGCTTCAAGAAGGCGAGGAAGACCTCAAGACCATGACCGAACAATACGCGCAGCGACGGGAGGTGCTTTACAACGGCCTTCTCGAGCTGGGCTTCCCGATTCCCTGCAAACCGATGGGCGCCTATTACATCTTCGCAAAGGCCGACCATCTCGACAGCAACTCGCTGCGCCTGGCCAGGCGAATCCTCGAGGAAGCCCATGTCGGGGTCGCCCCGGGGATCGACTTCGGCAGCCGGGCGGAGGGCTGGCTGCGCTTCAGCTTCGCCAGCAACATCGAGAACATTAACGAGGCCCTGCAACGCCTCAAGAAGTGGCTTGCAGCCTTCAAAGCCTGAGACCCCCGAAACTCACTGCAAAGCTCCCCCTGAAGGCACAAAAAAACCCAGACAGATGTCTGGGAAAATGTGCGTTCATCTATAGCCTTCAGAACAAGGCCTCCAGCCCAAAAAAAGAGACTTTTCCGAGAAAACACCCTAAGTCATTAAAATATAGGGCCTTAGGTCTTAAGGCTGGCTCCCAGGTGGGCCGGGCACGAAAAAACCCAGGCTTTTGAACCTGGGTAAAATGTGCGTTCATCTGTAGCCTTCTATACAAGGCCCCTGGGAAAATAAACCGGTATATTTTTAAGTCTTTCTTGCAACTGAACTTATGTCATTGATTGCGTTCTCCGGAAGGACTTTCCGGCCCTCCTGAAGCCAAAACCTGTTCCAAGCGGCGCTCAAGGCCTCCTGACGACAATCTGCCCCACCCGAGCTCTTCTCCACGAAACACAGCTACTGGTATTCGGTAGCGATATCGCTCCAGCAGCTCCTCCTCTTTTTCGATATCGAGCTTCTCGATCTCCAGTCCGAAACGAAGAGCCAGGGGCTGCAGCTTTGCCAGGCCCGTATCACACAGCGGGCAATCACTCTTTGAGTAAAAACAGATCTTCTCGGTCATATCAAATACCCGCGACCTCAACTCGAACTATTGCCTTGAGTCTGCCGGGCGATCACAATGTCGTCTCGGGTCAATGTACAGACCTATGAAATACCAGGAGCCCCTATGAAATCACCGAAGAAGACGGTGTCACGCCGAAAATTCATCAAGAAAAGCAGCCTGCTGTCGACGGTTCCGGTCATCGCCGCCGGGCTGCCGGCCTCTTCCCTTGCCAATGTCCAGGATACCAACCAGTTCCTTCGGCTGGGGTGGGCCCGCGTCGGCGAACGAAGGACCCTGATGTCACTGCCGGGCCGCACGGCTAAACGCGTCGACGAGTGGAAAGAGGTCGCTCTTTGATTGAAAACCACCGGAGCTCTCCATGAACATCAGCCGCATCGAAATGACCCCGGTCGTCGTTCCTGCCCGGGAAAACGCGATCAATTCGCCCGGCAAGGCTGCTCCGCTCCACATGCTCAGCGTTGGCGCCAGCAAGGGGTGGTCGGTCCAGTTTGACAGCCTCGTCAAGTGGATCCTGAAGATCCACACCAACGATGGCATCACCGGTATCGGAGAGAGCCTGCGGGCTGTGAGTGAACCCCAGATGCGGGAGATTGCCGAAGCCCTCATCGGGGCGGACCCCGCGAACATGAATCTTCGAGATCTGCCGATCCCCTACGGCCGGGCCTACGATGGCTTCGAATGCGCAATCTACGACCTCGTCGGCAAAGCTCTCGCTGTTCCCGCCTACAAACTGCTGGGTGGAGCATACCGTGAAAGAGTCTATTGTTCGGCCTGGTTCGGACAACGCGACCCCGAGGACGCCGGCCGGTGCGCCGGGGAATTCAAGGAGATGGGCTACGACTGCCTGAAGTTCAAGGGCTCGCTCGAGGAAGACCCTGTAGCTGTCTGCCAGGCGATCAAGGACCAGGCCGGGGAAGACTTCCGGGTCATCATTGACCCGAACAGCCGCTGGGAGAGACCGGCGGAGATCCTGCCTTTCCTTCGCCGCCTCGAAGAGGTCGGCAACGTGTGGACCCTCGAAGACCCTATCCCTCGCTGGGACCTGCGTAATTACCGCCACCTGCGCCGCAAAAGCTCGATCCCCCTGGCACTTCACACCGCGATCCCCTACGCCGAGCTCTTTCAGAAGCCCCAGGATGTCATCCTCGCCATCCAGCAGGAGGCGGTCGATTATTTCAATTTCAACGGCCCCATGGCCTGGGTCCAGAAGCTCGGGGATATAGCCGAGGTGGCCAACATGCCCTTCTGGCACGGCAGCGAGGTCGACCTCGGCCTGCTCGAGGCGAGCTACCTGCACGTAGCCGCAGCCTGCAAGGTCTGCACTCTCCCCAGCGATATTTTCGGGCGCCTCATCCGCGAACACGACCTCCTGGCCGAACCGCTCGCCTTTGATGGCCGCGGCAACTTCATGGTTCCCACCGGGCCCGGCCTGGGGGTGGAGCTCGATGACAAGGCCGTCACCCGCTACGCCGCCGGCGACACTGTCAACATCAGCGCCGACCGCTGAGAAAACGGCGAAGCAGGGGCGCGCTGCAAGCTCTGCGACCGGAGGAAAGCCCCTCCCCTTTTTCCTTTGCATTGCACTTAAAGTGGTATATATGGTACCTGTTTAAGTACAATTCCAGCAAGGAGTCGCCAATGGCCCGCCTGATCGTAGTCCTCACCCTTCTTCTCACTCTTATCGGCTGCGCCCTGTCGCAGGCCTCCTCCTCTGCCAAGGACAGTGCCGCTGACGCCGCCCTTAACCGCACACGCAAGCAGGTGCGGATGCTCGACGACATCTACAAAACGACCGTCGTCCTCATCACTGATAAATATGTCCACGACAAGGATGATTTCCCGGCCGGAAGCGCGGCCGTTGCCCTCTTCCAGGCCGTTGAAAAAAACGGGTGGCACAAGGTGCGATTGCTCGATGCAGCCGGAGAGCCTATCCGGAAAAAAAACACCGCCAAAGACTCCTTCGAAAAAGCGGGGATTGCCGCGATCAAGAAAGGCAAAGGCTATTTTGAGGAGGTCGTCTCCAGTGATGGAAAACGGCAGCTTCGGGCAATGACGGCCATCCCGGTAGTCAGCAAAAAATGCATCATGTGTCATGAGAACTACAAG
>CAJWZY010000144.1 GCA_913050545.1 uncultured bacterium
GGTCCCAGCGGGAAACCTGGTTCCTGCGAACCGGGAAGCGTGACCCCTTGAAAAACGGTGCCGGCTTGATGGTCGTCTCGATAATCGTGTCGTTGCCAACGATTCCCGAGAGGGGAGCCGGACCGGCTGGAACCGCAGCCGGAGGCGGTTGCGAAAGTCCCATCCAGATCGAGAGCTCACCCTCGCGCTTGTGATAAACCCAGAGGGCGAAAAAACAGATCAGAACGATCAGGAAACAGCGAAATCCTAGTGACATGTTTCTCTCAGCTCCAGTATCAGGTCGAGCACTTCATCCGCGGCATCCGGCCTTGCCAGGCTCAGGGCGCCATCCTCCATCTCCAGGATTCGTTCAGGCTCGAACAAAATCTCTTCAAATATCGTACGCAGGGTGTCAGCTCCCAGCTCTTCCTCAGGAATCAGCATGGCTCCTCCAGCCTGCACCAGGGTCTCGGCATTTTTCAGCTGGTGCTGGTCCTTGTGATGAGGATAAGGAACGAGAATTGCCGGCACACCGAGAACCGCCAGCTCGGCAAGGGTGGTCCCTCCTGCCCGCGCAATCACGAGATCGCTGTTGGACAGTTCATGTGGAAGATCATCCAGATAGTTCACCACCCTGGCCTCCCAGCCTTGCTCACGATAAACCTGCTCTACCTCATCTTTATCGGCATCTCCTGCCACATGTATCCAGCGGATTCTTCCCTTGTACTCAAAAAGTTCCCGCAGCGCGCCGGTGACCGCCTTGTTGATGCCATGCGCACCCTGGCTGCCGCCCACCACCACGATCTGGCGTAGTCTCTTGCTGAACACACCTGCCGCAAAGCGCCTGCTGCGGCGCCTGGCGGCTCGTACGACAGTGCCTCGAACAGGATTCCCGGTGACCTCCCGGCGTCCACCGAGGCGTTCAACGACCTCGGGGCTCGGGCAGGTTACGGCATCGACAAACGGCGCTGCGAGGCGGTTTACCTTGCCGGGAACCTGGTTCTGCTCCAGGAGCACAACGGGAAGGCCGAGATGCCTGGCGGCGATAATCCCGGGGAGAGAGGCGTATCCTCCCAGCCCGATGGCCGCATCGTACCCGGTGCCGAGGGCCTTGCGGATGGCCGCAAGCGCGCGCAGGGACTGCAGGGAATACCTGAACAGGGCCCCGGCCCCACCCGATGGAGGGGAGAGATCGATCATCTCGGTTCTGAACCCGCAGTTGGCGAAGACCTTCTCTTCCACCTCCCTGCGGGTACGGAAAAATACAATATCGCAGTCCGGATACCTCTCTCTCGCCCGCTCAGCAACCGCGAGACCGGGAAAGAGATGCCCTCCTGTGCCACCTCCGAAAAATGCCAGCGCCTTGACCGCGGTGCTGGTTTCGGTGAGTACAGCGGTGTCGGTCATCGTTGCACGTCCTTTCCCCCGTCCATTTGATGTGTTTTATCCAACCCAGCGGAGTCCGCCCCCGCGAGGTCTGCCTTGTTGACCCCGGAAAAATATGCCGGTCCGGTGGTCTGGGAAATTCTCCAAATCGAAAGCAGAATACCAATCTGGGCCATCGTCACGCAGAGACCCGTTCCGCCGAAGGTCACCAGTGGCAGCGGGATTCCCTTTGTCGGGGCGCTTGCGGTTACCACTGCGATGTTGAAGGCGGCCTGCATCCCCAGGGAGAGAATGATGCCGGCGCCCAGCAGGTAGCCAAAGGAATCCTTTGCGCCGCGGGCGATCATCACGCCCGACCAGAGCAGGACCAGGAAGAGCGCTATGACACAGAGACAACCCACCAGGCCCATCTCCTCTCCGATGACGGCGAACACGAAGTCGGTGTGCGCCTCGGGCAGGTAGCGCAGCTTCTGCATCCCGGCCCCGACTCCCATTCCAGTAAGGCCACCCGAGCCCAGGGCTCTCAGCGAATGGCGCAGCTGGTGCAGGCCCTCCGGATTGAGAAGCCCCTGGAACCTGTGAACGATCATGTCCCATCTCATGTAGGTAAAGAGCGCGAGGAAGGGGGTAAATACGGCAACCGGTGCCAGGAAATACCGCCAGCGCATCCCGGCTATCATCATGAGAATAATCCCCAGGCCGAGGATGAAACTCGAGGTGCCGAGATCCGGTTCTATGAGGATGAGGCCCCAGAGCAGGCCCACGCCAAGGGCCGCGGGCACGAAGCCCTTCCAGAACTTCCTGGTTCTTACCGGGTCCCTGCAGATATAGCCGGCAAGAAAAACCAGGACGGTTATCTTCGCCACCTCCGATGGCTGGAAACGAATCCCGCCTCCAAGCGGGAGCCACCTGCTCGACTGGTTGACCCGGATACCGAACCCCGGGATCATCACCAATGCCAGCATCACGAGGGTCAGGATCAACCCGAGCCGGTAGTGTTTCTGCAGGATCCGGTAGTCGCTCATGTAGGTGAAGTAGCAGATCGCTCCAGAGATGCCGATCCACATCAGCTGGCGCTTGAGAAAGAAGGAGGTGTCCTCGGTGATGAGATAGTGGAAGGCGCTGGCGCTGAAGACCATCACTGCGCTGAGGGCCAGCAACATGAACACCGATGAGAGCAGTGCCTCCTTGGCGTTGATATTGTATTTAAATGCCGGGATTTTCATGATCTGAGACTCACAACCGATACCAGCGCAAAGAGAGCAGAGGCCACCCAGAAACTCAGGGTCACCCGGGTTTCGCTCCATCCCTTGAACTCAAAATGATGATGAAGAGGAGTGCACCGGAAGATCCTCCTGCCGGTGAGCTTAAAGGACAGCACCTGGAGGAACACCGATACGGTCTCTGCTACGAGAACTCCCCCCACCAGGATCATGAGCAGCTCCTGCTTGCAGAGCACTGCGACCAGGCCGAGCGCCCCACCGAGGCTGAGCGAGCCGACATCCCCCATGAATATCCTGGCCGGGTGGCAGTTGAACCAGAGGAATCCCAGGCAGCCGCCCACCAGCGCAGCAGCGAAGACCGCGACCTCCGCTCCACCCACAACGTGGGGAATCCGCAGGAGCGAGCTGGCCTCGCTGCTGCCGGCAAGAAGTGCGACCACCACGAAGGTGGCCCCCACCAGCGCACTGCAACCGGCGGCCAGGCCGTCGAGCCCATCAGCAAGGTTGACTGCATTGGATGATCCTGCCAGCACCACGGCCACCAGCGGGATGTAGAGGATCCCGAGTGAGAAGCCGGCATCCTTGAAGAAGGGCAGGCTCAGGGTGGTTGCCGGGTCGGCAGAGGAAGCGAGGTTAACAACCGGTGGATACCAGTAAAGAAGGCACCCCGCCGAGAGCCCCAGGACGCACTGGTAAAAGAACTTTGTCCTTCCGCGAATTCCCTTCTTCGCCCCGGGCCCCAGCTTCACCAGGTCATCGACCAGCCCGATAGCCCCGAAGGCGAGCGTATAGGCCAGGAGCATGAGAACCATGCGGCTGTCGAGCTTCGCCCACAGCAGCGTTGCCGCACCGCCGGCGACCAGGAAGATAACCCCCCCCATGGTCGGTGTATTCGCCTTGTGGCCGTGGAGGGCATCGAGCTGGACTGAGTCTCCCTTGGTCGTACGCTCCAGCATGCCGCGGCGGCCGAGCCAGGAGATAAACCAGCTGCCGAAGAGAACCGAGATGACAAACGCGGAGACAGCCGCAAGCAGAACGCGGTACTCGACCTTCTGCGCCAGGTCTGCGAGCAGGGAGCTCTCTGTCAATCGCTGGATGTATTCAAACAAATGGTTGTTTCCCGTTCGGCCTGCATGGCCGTTTCTCTCAGCTCCTGCGCCAGCCGGCCCAGGCCGACGGCGTTCGAAGCCTTGAATAGAACCCGGTCGCCCGGCTTGATTTCCGCCTCGAGATACCCCTTCGCCGCACGAAGGTCCTCAAAATGTACCGTGGTTATTTCCGCTGCCCGCCCGAGGCTCTGCAGCTCCTCGACAAAAGCCTCCGAAAGATGGCGGCTGTCTCCACCGATCGTGACCAGGATATTCATGGCGAACCCGGCAAGGCCGCGGCCGAGCTCCTCGTGGTAATGCCGGGAGCTCTCCCCGAGCTCGCGCATTTCACCGAGCACGGCGATGTTGCGCCCCTCCACCGCGCCTTCGCAAAGGTCCGCGAAGGCGCCGAAGGCAGCCTCCATCGAGCAGGGATTGGCATTGTAGGAGTCGTCGACAAAAACTGTATCCCCCCCGGTCTGCACATTGAACCTGCCCGGGGGAAGGCTGCAGAGAGCGAGTCCCCGGCGAATCGAGGCCGGGCTCAGCCCGAGGTCGAGGGCCAGGGCAATGGCACCACTGGCATTGACGACGTTGTGTTCACCAGGCAGCTCGAGCGTATATTCCTCTTCGCTGACCTTGAACAGCTGGCCGGCCCCGGAGGGCGCTGGCGGCAGATCTTGCTCAAGGGGGAAGTCAGCAGCCAGGGAACCGAAGGTTCTCGGCTCCTCCTCGAGCCGGGAGCAGAACACATCGTAGCCCGGAACTCCCGGGTTGAGGTAGACCTGCCCGTCGTCGGCGAGACCGTCGAGGATCTCCGCCTTGGCCTCGATAACCCCGTCGATCGTCTCCAGCCCTTCGAGGTGCGCCTCGGCCACGGTGGTGATCAGGATCCTCTCGGGCCTTACCCTGCCGGAGAGATAGGACAGCTCACCCTTTCCGGAGGTGCCCATCTCAACCACAAGGTGCTCGGTATTCTCGTCTGCCTCCAGCAAGGTCAGCGCCACTCCGAGGCGATTGTTGAAGCTCTTGGGGGCGGCGGCAACCGCGAATTCCGCACCCAGGATGTTCCTGAGGAATTCCTTCGTCGTCGTCTTCCCCACGCTGCCGGTAATCGCAGTCACCGTGAAGGGAAGCTCTTTTCGATTGTGGAGCGAGAGGGCCTCAAGTGCGTCCAGCGTGTCAGCAACCTTCACGATTCGCCAGCCGGGTTCAAGAGAATCCTCGCGGCTTGAAAGACTCGCCACGGCTCCCTGCTCAAAGGCAGCGGAAATAAAATCGTGCCCATCATGGTGCTCACCGACGAGCGGGATGAAGAGCTCGCCCGGCCTCAGCGCGCGGCTGTCGGTACAGATCCCGCTGACGACAGGATCGTCCCCGGCCACAGCCTGTGGATTTCCACCTGCCACCTCGATGATCTCCGAAAGGCGCATGGACTTCATTCGCGTCCTTCCCCTCCCGCAACCGGGTACCGGCCTGTGTGGTCACTCAACAAACGCCTGCTCATGCGGGACAAACCTCTTTCAGGAACTCCTCGGCGACCTCGCGATCGTCGAAATGGATCCTCTCCCTGTTGCTGAACTCCTGGTAGTCCTCGTGCCCCTTGCCGGCGATCAGCACGGTGTCACCTGGACTGGCCATACGGATCCCGAGGCCGATCGCCGCGCGGCGATCCTCCTCGAGGGTTACGTCATCTTTGTGTTCGATACCGTCCATGATCTCATCCAGGATCTTCTTCGGAGACTCGCTCCTGGGATTGTCCGAGGTCAGGATGATCCTGTCGGAGCCATTCTCGGCCACCTTTCCCATCCGGGGCCGCTTCGCCGTATCACGATCGCCCCCGCAACCGAAGATGGTAATCAGCCTCCCCGGCGTCACCGGGCGCAGCGCCGACAGCACCGCCTCGAGCGCGCCATCTGTATGGGCGTAATCGACAACCACCCTGTAGTTTCCTTCGTGGTGAACCTGCTCGAGCCTGCCCGGAGGAAGCTGGATCTCCGAGACCAGGGCTGCCATCTCAGGCGGCCGCAGGCCCATGCATTCTCCAGCGGTAAGAACCGCCAGCAGGTTCTCCAGGTTGTGCTCTCCCCAGAAACCCACCCTGAACTGGCAGTCTCTCCAGGTGAACTCGATGCCGTTATCCATTCTCAGTCCGGTAGTCCCATCCTCGAGGCCGCAACCGTACCAGGCGATGTTGGCCTGCGTGTTGTCCCGCAGCGCCAGCGAAGCCTCCTGCGAACGCGGAAGCACCGCGTAGGCATGGCTGTCGAGGCCGGAGAAGAGTTTCATCTTGGCCGCCAGGTAGCTCTCCATGTCCTCATGGTAATCAAGGTGCTCGGGAGCAAGATTGGTGAATACCGCGCAGTCAAAGCGAATCGAAGCGGTCCGCTGCTGCTCGAGGGCGTGGGAAGAAACCTCGATAACCGCCC